>JAOAPT010000912.1 GCA_025463045.1 Candidatus Solibacter sp. | reverse complement strand
ATCTCGTTCGCTTCCACCAGATTCCCGCGCGATATCGCCGGACGCTCCGCGCCCTTGCCCAGATAGATCCCGCTACGAAACATGTCCGGCTCGCCCGGCGTGAACGGGCATCCGCAATGCGCCGTATTCAGATTCAGCAGCCGGTTGCGCACGATCACGTTGTCCGTCCCGATCACGAAAATGCCGCCGTACTTCACGTTCTCCAGCACGTTCCCTTCGATCCGCACGTGTGTCGATTGCATGTCGGGGTTCGTGTTATTCATGACGATGCCGTAGCCCGCAATGCCGGAGCACACGTTATCGCGCACCTCGCCATCGTGGAAGCCGTCGAGGTCGATGCACTTGCCGTTGATGTCCGAAAACTGATTGCGCGCATAGATCGAGCGATCCACATTCCCCGCCGTATCGATCCCCACCGGGATGGCACGCGCCTCCGTATCGATCGCGTCCGCGGGATATCCGATGCGCGTCCCCACATTGCCCTCGATGCGCATCGCAGTCGCATGCCCCGCCTGCAACGCGTCGCGCCCGATCGTGTCCAGCCGGTTCTCGAGGAAGACTCCGCGCGCGTTCCTCGGCGACGTGTACAGTGAGTGCGTCCAGATCCCGTTGCCGAGCACGTTACGCAGTTCCGAGCGTGTGACGCGGAACTCCATCGTGCCCTCTTCCAACAGAATGCCGCCGGTCGTGTTGTTCCGCCCGGCCGGATTGCGCGAGCCACTGTCGGCGACCTTCACCCCATCGATCACCACGTCGCGCGACCGGCTCACCAGAATCGCGAAGCCTGCGATCTCGCGGAATTCCACGCCCTCGATCGCGAGGCCGCGGACGCCCTCGGCGAGCACGCCGTTGTTCGCCGTGAAGCGCGCGAACGGGACGTCGTACGCCGGCAACGCCGCCCGCACCTCGAGCGCCTTCCGATTGCCGTCCACCGCGAACCTGCGCAGTTGCACTCCGTCGCCGCGCACCACCAGAAGCGCGCGTCCGTGGAAATCCGCCGCCGCCCGCAGCACCGAGCCGCTCGCCGACCCGATCACCCGCGCGCCGCTCTCCAGCACCATCTCCGTGTGCAGTTCCACTACGCCGTGCGGCAATTGCACCACGCGTCCACCAGGCTTGGGCGCCGCCAGAAACAGGGCCGCCGCGAACACGACCGCGCCCGCGGCCACAGCACGCACCAACCTACGCCACCTCGATCGCCAGCGGCGCGAACGTGCGCTTCCCGAGCGAGACCACTACCTGGTGCGGCCCTTTAGCGATCCGTTCCGGCACCCGGAAATTGAACTCGTAGCGCTGCGTAATCGGATCCGCGCAGAAGCTCTCGATCTCCACCGCGTCGAACCCGTCGATCTTCGCGTGGAATGGCGCAGGGTCCCCGACCTCATGCATCGTGACCTTCACCGACCCGGTGACGATCCGCGTCCCGCTCAGCAGATTGATCCCGTCGGTGATCGTCGTGATCCGCGGCACCGAAGGTCCGGCCGGCATGATCCGCACCCACGCTGGTTCGCCCAGCGCCTGTCCCAGCCACGCCATCGCGACCGGCACCATCCCCGTTCGCAATCCCTCGGGCAGCGCCACGTTGACCTGCGAGATGCCGTCCTTCTCCGGCGCGCCGATGTAAATGATGCGGCACGCGAGCCCGTCCGCCGTCACGGTCAGGTGATTGAGATCCACCTCGTCGGGAAGCCGCTCGACCCACAGCGAGAGCGCGGCGAGCGGTCCACGAACGGGCGCCACCGCTTCACCCGTCAGCGCATTGCTGATCTTGCGGATTGCGGCCGAAGGCTCGACGCGCTTGCCGGCGAGTGCCGCGGTCCACCCCGCCGGACGCTTCCGCACTGTGATCCACATGTACTGCGTCCAGATCTGCTCCACCACGAGCAGTTGCAGATCCTGCTCGCGCGCGAAGGCGACGATCTCGTCCTCGGTGATCCGCACGCCGCTCCACGTATCGTATTGCTTGGCGTGCGGCGGCAGGCCGTTCATCTGGCAGCGGAGAATGCCGCCGGTTTTCAGCACGCGACGCGCCTCGCGCAGATAGTTGAAGACTACGTCGCGGCTGGGAATGTGCTGAAAGACGGCATACGAATAAACGAAGTCGAATTTCTCGTCGGGAAATATCGAAAGGTCGCTTCCCGAACTGTGGTGCGGATGGGCGTTGGGCGTGTCGCGCAACCGCTCCTGCGCCAGGCGGATCATCTGGTCGGAAACGTCCACTCCGTGGATCTCGCCGAAATTCCGGCTCAACGGGCGCATCAGCCGCCCCGGTCCGCAGCCGATCTCGAGCGCGGCGTCGCGGCCGGCAAAGCGTTTCAACTCTAATTCCAAGGCTTTAACGATGTCGCTGCCGGTTTCGAAAAACTCCTCGTCACCCTGTTCCCGCCGGCCAAAGGCGACGTAGTAGTAGGCGTCTTCGCCTGCGCGCTGGTTCCAATCCGCGCGCATGCGCTCCAAAACATTGGGATCTTCCATTTGCAGTTGTTATTCTAACGTTTATGGCCCTTGCATTTCGCAACGTCACGAGCGCGCCCCTGCAGAACTTCGATGCTGTCGCGCCGGATGGAACGGTGGTCGGTATCATCGGTGAGAACGGCGCCGGAAAAAGCCACTTACTGCGCACCGCCGCCGGACTGGAGGCCACGTCCGCCGGTTCCATCAAGGCCTCCGGCGATATCAAATTCCTCGGTCCCAACGATCCGTTGAATCTTGCGCCCGCGCCCGTGCTCCTGATCGACCGGACCTTCGGAGCTCAGGATCTGCTGGTCCGCGAACGCGCCGCCGTCGCGCTCGATCGCATCCGGCGGGCCGGCGCCACCACCCTCCTCGTCACCCACGAAGAAGACCTGATCCGCCGCCTTGCCGACGAAGTCTGGTGGATCGACAAGGGCCGCCTTGCCGGACGCGGCGATCCCGACGAAGTGCTCGCCGCCTACCGCAAACATGTCGCCGCGAAATTGCGCGCCTGGGGAGAAACCATCACGCCGCCGCTCGCGCCCAAAGTCCGCCGCGGCGATGGCCGCGCGGAAATCATCCGCGTCGAAACCATCGGCGAAAGCGGCAAGCCCACGATGGTATGGCGCAGCGGCGAACGGGCAGTCGTCAAAGTGACGGTCCGCTTCCGCGACGCCGTGTCGGATCCCGTGGTCGGCATCATGATCCGCACCCGCATCGGGCTCAACGTCTACGGCACGAATACCGAACTCGAGCAACTGAAACTCGGACCTTGCCTTCCCGGCGCGACGCTCGAAATCGCCTTCGCCTTCTGGTGCGAACTCTGCCCGCAGGAGTACACCTTGACCGTCGCCTCGCACGACCCCGACGGCGTCTGGCACGACTGGCTGGAGGACGCCGTCGCCTTCAGCGTCAGCGACACACGCTACACCGCCGGTGTATCTAACTTACGCGCCCAGGTAAGTCTCCTCGCCCGAAGTTAGCCCGACTTAGTGCTTTCCGCCCCGAGATCCGCGAGCCCCTAATCCGAGCCGCGACCGTTAGGGAGCGGTGGTCACGTGCCCACCGCGACCCTAACCGTCGCGGCTCCGATTGCTCTCCAACACCCTAAAATCCCAGCAACCCCTTCCCCGCTAACTCCGCAGTCGAGTTCCCTTTGTGCGTGAGTATCAGCCGCAGTGGCTTACTAACATCAGTCCCCGGATCCAGCCGCAGAGGTTCGGCCGAAACGGAATCTGTCGTCCGCGCCCCCCTCGACACCGCGTGAATGCGATACGCCGTCCCATCGAACGCCGAAATTTCGAAATGCCCTTTCGCATCTGTCTGAGCCAAAACCGCGTTCGTCTGCCACGGCCACCGCAGATCCTCTAACAGGATCGAAACCTTCTCCGCCGGGCGTCCATCCGGCCAATACACGAACCCTTCCACCCGGCGCGATCCCTGCGGCGAGGGAATCGTGAAATTGTAAGTGCCCGTGCCTGCCTCCCGTTTCACTAGCGCCACGCCCGCTCGAGAGGGATCCTCCGTGCCCGGATAAAAATACCGCGCATAAGGCATCTCCTCCGTCGGAGTGTGCGCCAGATTGATCCCCACGTAATACTCCCCGGCGGGAACATTTCGCAGTTCGTAACTGCCATCGTTACCGGTCCGCGTTTCCGCTACCGGGAAGGGAAGTGGGTACCGTTCGTTGGGACGGGTCGGGACCAGTTGTACCTGAATATTCGCCGCAGGCAGACCGTCCGCGCCCATCACCCTCCCCACAATTCGCCGGTTCACCACCAGCGACTCCATCGCGTACGCGCATCCGCCCGCGTGCACATCGAACTCGGCCAGGGCGTATCGCAAGCTATAACCATCCTTCGCGACCGCGACTTTGTATTTGCCCGGAGCCAATCCATCGAAGCGGAACTCGCCATTGTCGCTGGTAACGGCCTGGGCGCTCTTACCCGCGCCCGTCAACGTCACCGCCACGCCGGAGACACCGGACGGTATCCACGTTCGGAGCGTCTCGTCGAACCGGTTGCCGCCCTCGGAATCGGCCGCCACGCCATAGAGGTATCCCGTCGGTCCGGCCTTCTTCACGCCGCGCAGGTAATCCAAATCGGCCTGTGCCTGCTCCACTGGGGACGTCCTCGAACAGATGCTCGCCACCAGCACCCCGTCGGCGCCCTTGTAGGCGTAGACCACGTACGCTTGTCCACGTTGGAAGCCATACCCGCAGTCTCCACCTCCCATGCCGGTGCGAATCTCCACCCGTTTCCCGACGCCCTCCATCCCGAGGAATGCCTCCGCGACGTCGAAGACCGCATGCGTTCCCAGAAACCCGTTGATCTGCACCGCGCCCCTGCCATCGGGCTGCATGCTATCGCGCGTCAACTCCACCACCGTTCCGGTGAAAACCGCCGACGCCGTCCACGCGGCCTGGCAAGGCGGAGCGCCTCCCGTACACGAACAGGCCCATGTGGCGACGGGAATCGCGAGGCACAACAGAACGCGAAGCATAGCTTGAAGACGCCCGTCCGCCCGTTAAAGTTTCCTCAGTGGGCAGTCCGAGCCACCCGCCGGTACATCACCCATGCCGTCGCAATCACCCCCAGCGTCCCCACCGCGAGCTTGCCCTCGAACGCCCACACGTTCTTCACCTCCGCCGTCGGCACGACCGAGCAGAAAATCGCCATCAGCGTGACCACCCATCCCGAAATCGCGCTCACCCGCCGCCTCGCCTTCCACGCGCTGCCGAACATGTAGATGTACGGCAGAAACCCCGTGATCACCATCAACGAGACCATCGCCTGATATGCCGCCCGCATCGTGTCGCCGAGTTGGCTCGCGATCAGCAGAAACGACGCCACCGCACCCAGCGTGAGGATCGAAATGTGCGGCGTCCCCCAACGCGGATGCACTTTGCCGAATGCCGCGGGCAGCAGATTATCCACGCCGACGACGAACGGCAGGCGCGAGACCGATGTGCCCAGTCCGCCGAACTGCCCGACCGCGCTCGCCAGCACGAGCACCGCGATCACGGGTGAGAGCCACGGCATGTGCAGCGCACCCGCCGCATGCGCGCCGCTCTCCGCGAGGCCGTTCAACTCGCTGATCTTCTCCGGACGCAGCATCACCAGCAGCGCGATCGTCGTTCCGCCGTAGAATAGCGTCGTGAATCCCGAGGCGATCCACCCGGCGCGCGGCAGCGTGCGTTCCGGATCGCGGATTTCGCCGGCCATCACTCCCGCCATTTCCGTTCCGCTCATCGCATACGCGATCGTCGACCAGAAGCTGATCGTGTCCCAGTTCCACGTCGGCGCGAAGTTCAGCGGTGTGGCCGACCCGCCCCGCGAATACAGAATCGCGGCGATCGTCATCAGCAATCCGCCGAGCGCCCACGTGCAAATGGCGCCGAGATTCTGCGTCCACTTGCCGATCTTCATGCCCGCCATGTTGGTGCCCAGCGCGATCCAGATCGCCGCCAGCGAAGCCGTCAGCAGAAACGGCCGGCTGTTTGCCAGGTACGCGTACGAAGGGCCGAGCGCATACGTGCCTGCGCTCATATAAAACATCGCCGCGCTAGGAAACCAGAACGCGATCCCGATCCAGTACACGACGAACGCCAGGAAGCCGTGCCACTGCCCGAAATCGTTGCGCGTCCAAAGATAAAAGCCGCCCGTG
>JAOAPT010000759.1 GCA_025463045.1 Candidatus Solibacter sp. | reverse complement strand
ATGTCGATCCGCCCCTTGATCGGCATCGTCCAGGCGTTAGAAACGCCGGGATACGTCAGCGCCGCATTCATCTCCTCGACCAGCTTCTCCTCGGAGATGTGGTCGGGCGTGACGTGCCGGAGCACGCGTTTCATCCACTCCGGCGCCCACCCCGAGTACCACGTGGCGACACGGCGCCACTCGGACGCGGGCTTCAGCGTGATCACCGTCTCGAGCATCGAAAGCGGCGCGGGATCGGTGCTCGTCTCAGCGCGGCCCGCCTTGCCGAGCACGTGATCGACCTCGGGGAACTGCCTGATCGCGCGGTCGCTCACCTGCAGCAGTTTCTGCGCCTCGCCGATCGAAATTCCGGGCATCGTCGTCGGCATGTAGAACAGCGATCCCTCGCGCAGCGGTGGCATGAACTCCGATCCGAGGTGCGTGAATACCGGCACGGTGACGATGGTGAGCGCCGCGGCGGCGCCGATCACCGACCACTTCCAGCGCAGCGACCAGTGGACCACCGGCTCGTAGATTCGCGTCAGGAAGCGGCTGATGGGATGCGACTCCTCGGGGCGGATGCGGCCCACGAGCACCGCGTTCACCGCCCGGCAGAGCCATGCGGGCCGGAACTCGAAGCGCCGCACGCGCGTGAGGAGCACGCGCAACGCCGGGTCGAGCGTGATCACGAGGCCCGCCGCGACCAGCATCGCGAGCGTCTTGGTGTAGGCGAGCGGCTTGAACATCCGCCCTTCCTGCGCCTCCAGCGTCAGCACCGGCAGGAACGACACCGCGATCACCAGCAGCGCGAAGAAGCTCGCGGGCGCCACCTCCTTCACGGCCTCAACGACGATGTCGCGGGCGTCGCGCGTCGATCCGTCGCGCTGCGCCTGCTCGAGCTTCTTGTGCGTCTGCTCCACGACGACGATGGCCGCGTCCACCAGCTCGCCGATCGCGATGGCGATGCCGCCCAGCGACATAATGTTCGCCGTGATCCCCATCGCGCGGAACGGAATGAACGCCACGAGCACGGCAACCGGAATCGTGATGATCGGAATGATCGCGCTCGGCACGTGCCACAGAAACAGCAGCACGATGAAGGAGACCGTAAGCACCACCGCAATCAGCGTTTCGCTCACGTTGTCCATCGCGCCGCGGATCAGCGCCGAGCGGTCGTAGATCGGCACGATCTCCATGCCGGGGGGCAAGCCCGGTTCGATCTGGCGGATGCGCTCCTTGACGCGATCGATTACGTCGACCGCGTTTTCTCCCTGGCGCATGACGACGATCCCCGATACCACTTCGCCGGCGCCGTCCAGATCCGCCAAGCCCCGCCGCAGATCCGGGCCGACAGTCACCTGGCCGATGTCGCGGATCCGGACCGGCGTGCCGCTCTGGCTGGCGGACAGGACGATGGTCTCAAAGTCGGCGATCGACTTGGCGTAGCCGCGGCCGCGCACCATGTACTCGGTGCCGCCGAACTCGATCAAGCGGCCGCCAGCCTCCGCATTGCCGCCGCGCACCGCCTCGACGACGCGCTGGATCGAGAGGCCGTAGTTGCGCAACCGGTTCGGGTCCACGTTCACCTGGTACTGCCGGCCGAAGCCGCCGAGCGAGGCCACCTCGGACACGCCGGGCACCGCCTTCAGGTGGTAGCGGAGGTTCCAGTCCTGGTACGACCGCAGATCCGCGAGGCTCCGTTGGCCCGAGCGGTCCACCAGCGCGTACTGGAACACCCAGCCGAGACCGCTCGCATCGGGCCCGAGCTCCGTCCGCGCATCGGACGGCAGCCGGGACAGCACACCAGAGAGGTACTCCAGCGTCCGCGTGCGCGCCCAGTATGTGTCAGTGCCGTCCTCAAAGATCACGTAGACGAACGAGTAGCCGAAATCGGAGAAGCCCCGGACCGCCCGCACGCGCGGCGCGCCAAGCATTGCCGTCACGATAGGATACGTGACCTGCGCCTCGACGACGTCGGGGCTGCGATCCCACCGCGAGTAGACGATGACCTGCGTGTCGCCGAGGTCCGGGATCGCGTCGAGCGGAACGCTGCGCAACGCGTGCGCCCCGGCGAGCGCGGCGGCGCCCACGAGCAGTATCACGAGGAACTTGTTCCTAACCGAGAAATCGATAATGCGGTTGATCATTGGTTTGTAGCCGCCTTCATGCGGCTCTCCGAATCGACGAGGAAAGTGCCGGAGATCACGATCCGCTCGCCGGCGCTGAGGCCTTTAGTCACCTGGACGTCGCCACCGTTGCGCCATCCCGTCTCAACCACACGCGGCACAAAGTTTCCTTCACCGCATTCCACGAACACCGTCTTGCGCAGCCCCGAGTCCACGATCGCATCGGCGGGCACCACCAGCGTGGGCGGGAAATTTACCGGGAACTCCACGTCGATGAACATGCCGGGCTTCAGCACCAGGTTCGGGTTCGCCGCCTCGAGCCGCACCTTCAGCGTCAGAGCGGCCTCGTCGAAGACCGGCTCCGACGGGCTCACGGCCGCCGGTAGAGAGCGGCCCACTTCCGGGGTGGTGATCCGCGCGGAGGCTCCGCGACGGACGAATGGGAGCTGGTCGCGGTAGACGTCGGCCAGAATCCAGACGCGGTTCAGATCGGCGATCCTGTAGAACTCGAACCCGCGATCGAACCGGAGGCCGGGCGAGACGCCGCGCTTCAGGACGACGCCGTCCGCCGGCGCCACCACTTGAATATCCTGCACGAGTTCGCGGCGCCTGGCCATCTCCCTGAGCTGCGAGTTGGAGACGCCCATGTTCCGGAGCCCGTCGGCGATGCGCTCGATCCCCGCGCCCGCCCGCGCCGAATCGTGCGACTGTGACCGCTGCTGGGGCTGCGGCTGTGCGCTCGCGCGGTAGAGCATCTCGAGGCCGGTGTAGTACATCTGCTGCGCACTATCGAACTCGGGTTGGGGCGCCAGGAACGACGCGAGCATCTGGTCCGCCTTCACGAGGTCGCCGGTGTTGACGCTTTCCACGCGCCGGATCCAGCCGCTCACGGCGGCGACGACCGGATACGTCCGGCTCTCGTCCGGCGCCACGCGCCCGGTGGTCCGCAGCACCCGGGTGCCGGCCACGCGGCTGACGACGCCGAGCCGGACGCCGATCGTCTGCTGCCGCTCGGCACTCACATGCACCGTGCCGTCCGGGAGCGCGCGGGAAGCGGCGCCAGCCGCGCCGCTCCCACGTTGCGGCTCAAGGTGCATGCCGCAGATCGGACAGTCGGCGGGCTGGTCGCGGCGGTAGTCCGGGTGCATCGGGCAGGTGTAGACGGTTCCGGCGTGCGCGCTCTCGCGCGTAACACCGGCCCGGTGCGTCCACCACGTGCGGCCGGCGAATAGGCCGGCAGCAAGCGAAAACGCAATAGCTGTGGCTGCGATGATGCGTTTCATTGGCGTGGCCTCCGTGTCCCTCGCATGTCATGCCATCCTTGACAAGTACGACTGCACCAAGACGAGGAGTAGCGTCAGGGCTGTGAAAGCAATGTGGGAAAGTCCTTCGTGGTGCCTGCCGAGGGTTGCAAGTGCGCCGAGCAGAACGAAACCAAGGCCCGCGGCACCGACGAACTCGAGTCCCGGCAACCAGAAGAGGACCAACGCGACAAGCTCGGCGATGCCGGTCGCGTACATGAACTGCCGCGGGTAGCCCCAGCGATTCCAATCCGGGGCCACCTTGCCGGTGAGTTTCAGTGCGGACGTGCCGACGAAGATCAGGCTGATCAGGAGTTTCAGGATCATTGCTGTTTTCCTCCAGAAGCGCTCGAGGCATGCTGCGCACCGCCGGGACCGCCAAGGGCCTGCTCGTGGAGAGTCTCGTAGGTGCGCTGCCTGGCGGCGGCCTCCTCGCTGGTGAGGTGTAGCGGCTGGGGCGGCTTTTCATAGCTGTCGTATTCGTAGCCGAGCTGCGCCGTACGGTCGGCCGCGCTGACCGGCAGATCCGCGCGCTTTCCGCTTCTGTCACCGTACGAGAACTGGCGATTGAGGTATTTGGGATCGGTTGGATTCTTGTTGCCAAGCCGGTTCCAGCTCTCCCATAGCCGGTCGATGTTGGAGTGATGGAGATAGAACATCGGGTCGCCTCCGACCGTGGAAAATTCGGCCATATCTCCCCCGAGGGCGAAGTGAGTAAAGAAGTGGGGGTTCTGATCGAGCCGGGGATTGAACCCAAGGCTGCCGGTCGGCGAGTCGATGTAGAACTTCTCGTTGAGGGCGTCCAGCGTGATCCAGTCTCTATACAGGATGTCGATCCGGTCGCCGCCATTCACCCAGAACCACCGCGTGCCGTTGTACAGCGTGCTGCCCGGATCCCGGAACACCGCGGGGACGATGAGATCTTCCGGGTTTCCCGTGATGGGGTTCCAATAAGGAAGGGTGAAGTCCTCATCGTGCAGCACTTCGCGAATGACTCCCTCGAACTGATTCAGCATCAATCGATGCCAGGGCAGGAAATACCACTGTTGATACTGCTCAGGGTCGGAAGGGTTGTAGGGGTGCGCCTGGCAGCCGTTCCAGACCGCCTCGGCGTCGGCTCGATATTCCGGCGGGAGTGTCGCGATCACTTCCGCCTTCTTCTTCTTCGACAAGTCCCACAGGGCCGCCGGATACCCCTTGACCCAATGGGTGTACCACCACCATTTCCATGAATGCTGGTCGTACTCCGGCAACTCCCGCATGATCTCGACGGCCCGTGCGTACTTCGCGAGCATCACCTGGCCTTGGGGGCTGTTGACGTTGTAGCGCGTGTAGGTTTTCTCCGGAGCCTGGCCAGGCGCAACGGCCGCGCTCTTCGCGGCCGTGCCCCCGTTCGACTTGGAACCGGCGCCCACGCCGGGCTGGGCAGTGCCCACTAGCTTATTCACGGCCCCCGGGTTCGCAGCGACCGGGGTCGCAGCCGTCGGAGGCGGCGCACCGAACTGCAGTTCCAGAATGTCGTGCGCCCCCGTATGGGTTGCGAGCTGCGGATCGAGGAACGTCAGCGCCCCAGCGGACTGGATCATCCCGCTCACCA
>JAOAPT010000755.1 GCA_025463045.1 Candidatus Solibacter sp. | reverse complement strand
CGTCGACTTGTCCGTCGATTTGTGCGGTGATTCGTCCGGCGATTTGTCCGCCGCCATTGGAGGCGGACTCGATCGCCGCGTGAAGCGCCAGCATGCTGGCGTGAAAGGCGATCTCTTCGATAATGCGACGCGACGTGTCGTCTCCGCCGGAGTAACTCATGTTCACGGATTGGCCCATTTCCCTTGACCCCCTCAAGCGCTTGTGGCGCAGTTATGGAGAAGTTATTGCAGAATGGCGTTCAAGTTATGCAGATCCTGAGTGGATAGCACGCGATCGATATCCAGGAGGATCTTCACTTTCCCCTTCACTTTGGCCATCCCGAGCAGATACCCGCTGGCAAAGGCCTCGCCGAAATCGGGCGTATCCTCGATTTCCGTACCCGTGAGGTTCAGGACTTCCGAGACGCCATCAACCACGATTCCCATCAGCACCGAGCCCGATTCTCCGTTCACCTGGGTCACGATGATGCAGGTTCGTGGGGTGTATTCGGCGGCAGCCAGGCCGAACTTGAGGCGCAGATCGATGACCGGCACTACTTTGCCGCGGAGATTGATCACTCCCTTGATGTGCGCGGGCGTCTGGGGAACGGCGGTGATCTCCTGGATTCCCATGATTTCCCGGACTTTCAGTACACGGATTCCGAACTCTTCGTTGGAGAGTTGAAAGGTGAGGTATTTGCCGGCGCGCGCATCGGATTGGGCGGCGGCGTTATCGTTGGCAGACATCGTCAGCGTGATCGACATAGTGGCTCCAGATCGAATACGGTTCAAATCTCCAGTGAACAGGTGTGCGCCGCAACGTAATGAATGGCGTGCGCCTTCTCGTTGGGCGCGAGACACATTTTGATCAAGAGGTCTTCGCCGTCCCAGTTGAAGACGACATCCATCCATTCGGCGGTGCCGGCCCTGCGGGTTTTGAAATTTCGGCCGAACACTACGGTCGGAATACTCAAACCGAGCGGCCCGAGTTGTGTTTCGAGGTCGGTTTTGACGCTGCCAATGATCATGTTGGTGAGTTCGGCGACTGCGTCGAGCACTTCTTCATCGACGGAGACGCTTTCAGTCATCAGCAATGCCGAACAGATGCGGCAGGCCATGTGAGGCGAACAACTCAGGCTGCCCGTGCCCGCCCAGGTGCCTGCGATGCCGATGAAAGAGACCACGCCGTCGTTCGGTTCCGGGGCAGGCCCTTCGGCTTTCACTTGGCCGCCGGCCAATTCCACGCCGAGCATGGTCGAGAACACGTTAGTGGTCGAGGAGGTGATTGAGTCGATAATCAGTTGGTTGAGATTCATAGGGGTAGCGCCGGCTGGAGGATTCCAATTAGTTTCTCCTTGATCTGTTCGGCCGTAAACGGCTTGCGGACGTAACCGGCGGCTCCGAGCTTAACGGCTTCGCCGACCTTGGCTTCGCCCCCCTCCGTGGTAATCATGACCACCGGAATATTCCGCAACTGCGGGGAGGCCTTTAGGGACGCCAGCAACTGAAGGCCGTCCATCTTGGGCATATTGATGTCGGTGAGGACGAGATGCACGGGGTGATCAGCCAGGACAGCCAGGGCCTCTTGGCCGTCTCCCGCCTCGTGAATGGCGCGAATCGCCATTCCGGTCTGCCGCAGTACCCGCTGCAGGATTTTTCGAATCGCAGCGGAATCGTCCACTACGAGGATGTCGAATTCCATGTCGCTCCTTACAAGGTATTCATCGGAGGAATCCGTGTTTTCATTAGTCTCGCGGCAGGAATATATGGAAGACCCGGATTTTGCCCGGGCGGCTAAAGTTCTGGCCGGTTCAACCGATAGAGGGGTAGGAGCCACACCCTGAGCCGCCAATTATCGCAACAGGAAATCGACGCAGTTTTCCAAAACACCCAGGAGCGCAAGCGCGAATCTCCGGCGGTGAAATTCGATTTTCGCAGGCCGGATCGCATACCGAAGTCGCAGGTGCGCGCGATTCACCTGCTGCACGACACCTTCGTCCGCAACCTTGTATCGAGCCTGTCGGCCTACCTGCGTTCGTACCTTACGGTCAACCTGGTCAGCGTGGAACAGTTGTCCTATGCCGAGTTCCTCGACGGGCTACCCTCGCCGACCTGTATCGTCTCGCTCGGGCTGAGCCCGTACGACGGCAACGGCGTGATCGAGCTGAATCCGGGCCTGGTTTTCCCGATTCTGGAGATGCTGTTGGGCGGCACGGGGAAGAGCTCGGCGACGATCCAACGCGATATTACGGAAATCGAACAGCGCCTGCTCGACGGCCTCTTTCGCATCATTCTGCAGGATCTGCGGGAAGCCTGGAAGCCCGTCACGAACGTGGAATTCACGATCGAGAGCATGGAGACGGAGCCGCAACTGCTGCATCTGCTGGCACCCAACGAAGCAGTGGTCTCGATCGGCATCGAGGTACGCATCGGCGAAACCGTGGGGATGATGAACATCGCCATGCCGTCGATCGTGATCAAGATGATGCGGCAGAAGTTCGACCAGCAATGGTCGGTGCGCAAGACGCGTGCCAGCGACGTGGAGCAATCGCGCGTGTTGAGGGTGCTGAGGCAGGCGAGCCTGACCGTGGAAGCGCGGATGGAAGGGCCCACCCTGACTGTGGGTGACCTTCTCGGCATGCGGGTAGGGAACCTTTTGACCTTCGATTTTCCAGTGGAACGGCCGATTGAACTGGTCGTGAACGGCGCGCGCAAGTTTACGGGACAGGTGGTCAGCACGGGCCGGAAGCGAGCCTGCCAGATCGGGTTCGTGCGGCCCTTGCCTTATCAGGGCAAGATGAGCGAGGAGGCGGCCGGCGGCTCGGCTTCCGGTTCGGGGGAGTAGAAATACCGCAGGGCGTCCAGAAACGCGCGTCCGCGGCGCCGGCCGTTATTGCGGTCGAGTTCGAAGTGCTGCAGGAATACCAGAAGGCCGAGCACGTCGGCATCGCGCGTTTTGGTCATTCCCAACTGCTGCTGCTCTGCCTTGCGATATTCGGCCAGTGCCTGCTGCACGGTGGCGTAGATCCGCCCGGCCAGCGGATTCCCGGGCATGCTTTCGTAATAGACGCCGCTCTGCAGCGTGCGGTAGGTGCGGATGAGGCTGTCGAGGGCCTCGCGAATGTCGAAATCGATCACTCCGGGAGTTTCCAGGGCGGTACGGAGAATGGTTGCGGAGAGGAACGAGAGGAGCGCCTCGTTCTGCCGCAAGAGTTTCTCGGTGACCTGGATGTCTCGGTTGGGGATTTCGTTTTGCGGGATTTCCGCAAGATCCCCTCGTTGATGACGACGGGCTTCCTGAAGGAACTCGCATTCCAGGGGACAATTCACCGTCACTTCGCGTTCATTCCCGCAACACAAGGAGCAAATCTCTCCGCGCACTCCCGGGCAAAAACGACGCGGGCGGCGGGTGTCGCAAATTGCGCACGCCATTTCTTTAGTATAGAAGGAGGATGATCCGTACCAATCTGTTCTTTAAAGTCGAAGTAGAGCACGACCGCGATGAGTCACCAGAGCGGCTCGGCCACGAAATCACTCGCCTGATTCTGAAATATTACGGGGTGAGGAATGCCGACCTGACGAATTACACGAAAGTGGACGAATAGAGGGCGCGGAGGATCTGTGCGTCATCGGTCATGCCGGCGGATGGAGTCGCAGACCAGGCAGCGGCCGTCGGAGGGCGTTTGTCTTGCGGAGGGCTGAGTGGACGACGTGCGGGCCGCGGGACGCACGAGTCGGTCATCCCGGCGAATGTAGTTGCAGACCACGCGCTGGCCGTCTGAGGCAGCTTGCTGTACGTGGTGCTGAGTGGACGACTTGCGGGCGCGGGGATCTGCTCGCGGGACGCACGCGTCGCTCATGCCGGCGGATGTAGTTGCAGACCGCGCGCTGGCCGTCTGAGGCAGCTTGCTGAACGTGGGGCTGAGTGGACGACTTGCGGGCGCGGGGATCTCCTCGCGGGACGCACGCGTCGCTCATCCCGGCGGATGGAGTTTCAAACCACGCGGTGAGCCGGCTTGGACCCCGATTAACAGGCGCCGAGCATCTGTTCGTACGTGCGCGAAAAGAACGCATCGGTCATGCCGGCGATGTAGTCGCAGACCACGCGGTGGGCCGGCTCGGAGGCCGCCTGCTGTGCGTAGGGCTGGGGCAAACGGCCGGGTTCCGCCAGAAAGAAGCGGAACAGCTCGGCGATGCGTTCCATGGAGAGGCGGCGGTCGGCGCCGAGCGCGTCGGAGAGGTAGACGCGGCTGTGCAGGTACCGCTTGAGCGCGCGGCTGGTCTCGGCGGCTTCCGGCGTGAAGGCGGCGAGGCGGAGCGGGTAGGTGCGGACGTCGTCGAAATTGTCCGCGCCGCTCGACTGCGCGGCCGTGACGGTGCCCTGGATCAGCCCGGTGACCAGCAGGTTGACCAGTTGGCGCAGCCCCTCGTGGAAGCGTTCGCGATCGGTAGCTCCGGGGAACTGCGTCTCGACCGTCTCGTGGATTTCGCGGTACTGGGGCACCGCTTCGGCAATTTCCTCGGCCGCGATCAGGCCGGCCGACCAGGCGTCATCGAGGTCCGCGGTGTTGTACGCCACTTCGTCGGCCAGGTCGATTAGCTGGGCTTCGAGGACGGGGCGCAGGCCGGGGAGATATTCGTCGAGCTCGGGATCTTCGCCCGGGCCAAAGTCGTGGGAGTGCTTGACGATGCCTTCGCGCACCTCGAAGCTGAGGTTCAGGCCGGGGAAGCGGGCGTAACGCTGTTCGAAACTCTCGACAATGTGCAGGGCGTGCCGGTTGTGGTCGAAGCGATCGCCGAAGGACTGCATCTCGGCGTGCAGGGCCGCCTCGCCGGCGTGAGCGAAGGGCGGATGGCCAACGTCGTGAGCCAGGGCCAGCGCCTCGGTCAGGTCCTCGTCGAGTTGCAGCACATTGGCGAGGGTGCGGGCGATTTGCGCGACTTCGATAGTGTGGGTGAGGCGATTGCGGAAGTGATCGGAGAGTCCGGGTGTGAAGACTTGCGTCTTGGCTTCCAGGCGGCGGAAGGCACGGGAATGGACCACGCGGTCGCGGTCGCGCTGAAAGGTATTGCGGTACGGGTGTTCGGGCTCGGGGTAACGGCGTCCCCGGCTTTGCTCCACCGGAAATCGGAGCCGTGCCAGCATGCAGGAGGCCGGGGGCCTACTGGAGCGGCAACTCGGACAGGGTGGTGAGTGCCACCTGGCCCACGGCCCCCTGACGATTGCGGAGCGGTTCCAACAACTTACGCGCTTCTGCGGGCTTTTTCTGCCCGATCGCGCGCGCCAGGGAAAGGGTGGCCTGGTCGGCGGAGACGAAGACCGTCGGGTTGGCGATCAGGTCGCGCAGGGTCTTCTCACCCTGGTCGGCCCGGCCGTCGGAAAAGTAGATTTGGGAGAGAGCGTATTTGGCCAGCGAGGCGTACTTTTCGTCGCCCTTCTGCGCCACATCCTGGTAAAGCTTTTCGGCTTCCGCCAGTTTGCCCGCGTCGGCCTTGATCGACCCCAGGTAATACTGGGCAATCTCGCCTTCGGCAGAGCCCGAGTACTTGGTGGCCAGGTCCGTAAACGCGCGGGTAGATTCCTGATCCTTGGCATCCTGCGTGGGGAAGGCCAAGCCTCCGTTACCGGAGACGCCGACCGGCGCTTCCTGAATGCGAATCGCGGATGCCAGGGCTTCCTCGCGAACGCCGTGTTCGCGCCGCTGATAGATGGTGTAACCCAGGATCAGGACCACCACCGCGACGGCGATGCCGGCATACTTGCCGATCTCGTTCTTGTGATCTTCGAAGAACGTGAGCCCATGTCCGATTTCCAGGGCGAACTTGTCGGTCTTTAACTCTTTACGGGTGATTCTGGACACGAAAACCTCAGAATAAAATGGAATCCTCATCTTAGCACGGGTGCCCCCCGCGGCGCACCGGGCGCTGTCGCCTTGCTATCCTGAAACGCTATGTATCTCAAGATTCTTGGACATCCGGTCTTCACCAACCTGAACTTTCATATGCCGATGATTGTGGACCTTTCGCATCCCCTGGTCATGCTCCAGGGCGAAAACGGCGCCGGCAAGTCCACCCTGTTACATTCCATTTACTACGCGCTGCGCGGCGAGCAGGTCGAAGGCTACGTTTACCGGCTCGAAAAGGGCAACGTGGAACCCGGCAGGGCCTATCTGTTTGACGCGGAACAGCACAATCCACGGGTACAGCCGGAACTGTTTAAGGACCAGCCGGAGATGGTCGAATTTCTCAAAATGGCGAGCCACGGCCAGGTGATGCTTTCGCTGTTCCGGGAGACCTTCCCGAAACTGCCGGAAGGGACGACCCTGCTGCTCGACGAGCCCGAAATGGCGCTCTCCGTGTCCAACCAGCGACGCATTTTGAAGATGCTGATGGAACTGGTCGATCAGAAGAAATTCCGCATCATTTGCGCGACGCATTCGCCGGTGTTGATCGACGCGCCGGAGACCTACGTGATCAATCTGGACCGCCACATCAACCGGAACGTCGCCACGACGGACCAGGGGATTGAAGGCGCGAGCACGATCCAATAGCGGAGACCCTTATGACTTGTTGCGAACAATTCCAGAAGCTGGTCGACCGCGATCTGGCGCGGCACGCGCAGCCCTATCAGTTGAGCAACGGCACGATCATCACCGAGATCGACACCGAATATTTCCTGGTGTTCGGCGACGACCGGCATCAGTTTGTCGGTGTCAACTACTGCCCATTCTGCGGCCGGGTGCTTTCGCGGGAACTATGGAATCTGGAAAAGAAGAAGTAAGCACCGCGGCGACTCGTGGAGCGCGCTGGGCGTTGGCGGGCGGGCTGATGGTTTGGGCGGCGATTGGGCTGATGCCGCCAACGCGTCCCGATCCGGTGGCGGCGTCGGCTGCGGCAAGTGGGTTTTCGGCGGAGCGCGCGATGGTGCACGTGCGCGCGATCGCGCAGCGGCCGCATCCGGTAGGGTCGGAGGACCACGAGCGGGTGCGGACGTATCTGTCAACGCAGTTTCAGGAATTGGGCGTTCCCGCCGGAATTCACTCGGGAGCGATCCAACGCGGTGGAACTCGACTCGCGCTGCAGAATCTGGTGGCGCGGCTGCCGGGCACGGGGAACACGCGGCCGGTGATGCTGGCGGCGCACTACGATTCGACGGCGCGCGGTCCGGGAGCGGGCGATGACGGACACGGGGTCGCGGTGCTGCTGGAAGCGCTGCGCGCACTGCGGGCCGGTCCGCGGCTGCGCAATGACGTGATCTTCCTGGTCACCGACGGCGAAGAGGCGGGACTGCTCGGCGCGACGATGTTTGCCCGAGATCATCCGTGGCGCGCGCAGCCGGGCGTGGTGCTGAATTTCGAGGCTCGGGGCACCGGCGGGCAGGTCGCGATGTTCGAGACGAGCGCGAATAACGAGTGGCTGATCCGCAATCTGCAGGAGGCTGCCCCGTGGGCGAACGCCACCTCGTTCGCGTACGAGGTCTATCGCCGCATGCCGAACGACACCGACCTCACGGTGTTCAAGCGTTCCGGACTTGCCGGGCTGAACTTCGCTTTCATCGAACACCCGGAGTGGTATCACCGGGCGCAGGACGATCCGGACCATCTCGACCGGCGCAGTCTGCAGGAGCAGGGGAATTATGCGCTCGCACTGGCGCGCCAGTTCGGCGGACAGGATCTCGCGCACCCGCCGCGAGGAGACGCGATCTACTTCCCGACTCCGCTTACGTCGTTGATCGTTTACCCGGCGTGGCTCTCGGCGCCGTTGGCGTGGACGACGGCGGCGGCGCTGGTGCTGGCGGTGTGGGCCGGATGGCGCCGGCGGCGCAGGCTGTGGATCGCGCTGCTGCTGGCGATTCCCACGGTGCTACAACTGCTGACCGTGCGCTCTGCTCCGGGTGCGAGTTATGTGTTCGAATGGCCGCTGTTCGGAGGCGTTCTGGCGTACGCGGTGATCACGATTGTCAGCGAAACGATCGGTTTCGACTGGCGACTGGCGGTGCTGTTGCTCGCGCCGGCCGGGGCGTTCCTCGTGCTGCTGCCGATGCTGAAGACGTTGATCGTCGCACTCGGTGTGCCCGTGGGCGGGACGGTGGCGGCGATCGCGGTGATCTTTTTGCTGATCACGGTGACGCCGCACTTGGCGTTGATCTTTCGCCCGGGTGAAGCGCGGATTGTAGAATAACTGGATGACGAATCGTCTTGTGTTCGCGATGCTGCTCGGCGCCGGAATGTGCCTGGGAGCGGACCCCGTTCTGGATCGCGTCACTGCGCATGCCGAACGGCTCGGGACAATCTCGAGGCAGATCTGGGAGACTCCCGAACTTGGCTTCCACGAACAGAAATCCTCGGCGCTGCTGCGCGACGAATTGAAGGCGGGCGGCTTCACGATTCAGGACGCGGTGGCGGGGATGCCGACGGCGTTCACGGCGACCTACGGCTCGGGCAAACCGGTGATCGCAATCCTGGGCGAGTTCGATGCGCTGCCGGGGCTCTCGCAGAAGGACGTGCCGCACATCGAGCCGGTGGTAGCGGGCGGGCCGGGGCACGGCTGCGGACACAATCTGCTGGGCAGCGCGTCGGCGCTCGCGGCGATTGCGGTGAAGGAAGAGATGCAGGCGCGCGGACTGAAAGGGACGATTCGCTATTACGGCACGCCGTTCGAAGAGGGCGGGGGCGGGAAGATCTACATGTTCCACGCGGGGCTCTTCCGCGATGTGGATGTCGTGCTGGCGTGGCATCCGGGCAACACGAATCGCGTGGATCTGCAGAGCGACCTGGCGATCAACGGCTCGAAGTTCAAGTTCTACGGCGTGGCATCGCACGCGGCGGCCGCACCGGAGAAGGGACGTTCGGCGCTGGATGGCGCGCTGCTCATGCTGCATGCGATCGAGATGCTGCGCGAGCACGTGCCGCAGGAGACGCGGATGCACTATATCATCACGAACGGCGGCGCCGCGAGCAACGTGGTCCCGGCGTTTGCAGAAGTGACGCTGATGGCGCGGCATCCCGATGCGGGCACGCTGGACGGGATCTGGGACCGGATTTTGAAGTGCGCGCAGGCGGGAGCGCTGGGGACGGAGACGCGGGTCGAGATCGAGCAGGGCACGAATTACGCGAACATCCTGCCGAACGATGCGCTGTCGGCGCTGGTCGGGCGGAATTTGAAGAAGGCGGGCGGATACGAGTACACGGTCGAGGAGCGCCAGTTCGCGGCGGAGATCGCGAAGAGCCTGGGTTCGCCGAAGGGGCTGATCGGGCCGGAGAAGGTGATTGTCGACGAGTCCGAAGGCGCCGGCGCGTATTCCACGGACGTAGGCGATTTGAGCTGGAATCTGCCGACGGTGCAGTTCAATGCGGCGACGTATGCGCCGGGCACTCCTGCGCATTCCTGGCAGGCGTCGGCACAGGCGGGGACGAGCATCGGACGCAAGGGAATGGTGGTGGCGGCGCGTACGCTGGCGCTATCGGCGATGGAGTTGATCGAGAGTCCGAACGCGGTGGATGCGGCGAAGACGTCGTTCGAGAAGCGGCGGGCGGGGCGCAAGTGGGTGACGCGGATCGCTCCGGACGCGAAGGCTCCGCTGGACGCGAAGCACTAGCGTCGATCGTTGGTTCGCCACGGATAGAAGGACACACCCCAATCCGAGCCGCGCGCGTGAGCAAGCGGTGGTCCCGGCGACCACGCTCCCTTGCTCGCCAAAGCGCGACTCACGGTCGCGGCTCGGATTAGGGGCTCGCTTCATCGCTTTTGGTGAGGCCACGCTTGGGCGCTCCCTAAACGGGACGCGGTTCGGATTGGGGCTCGCATTCTTGAGGGGATTGGCGGGCAGGCGACGAACTTATGCGCCGAGTTCGCGGAGCAGCCAGGCACGGGCGAGGCGCCAATCGCGATGGACGCTCTGTTCGGAGATGCCGAGCACGAGCGCCGTTTCAGCGACGCTGAGTCCGCCGAAGAAACGGAGCTCGATGACGCGCGCCTTGCGCTCGTCGAAGGCGGCGAGCGCGGTGAGCGCATCGTCGATGGCGACGAACTCGGATTCGCGGGCGGCGGCGGGGAGTCCCTCGTCGAAGGTGACGCGGAGCGCGCCACCGCCGCGTCGCTGGGCGAGGCGGGCGCGCGCGGCTTCGACCAGGATGCGCCGCATA
>JAOAPT010000754.1 GCA_025463045.1 Candidatus Solibacter sp. | reverse complement strand
CTGATAGGCGAACTCCCACTCGGTGAGTGCGAGGCAGGCGGCGACGGCGGCGGCGGTGGCGCGGCACTCGGCGTCGTAGATCTCATTGGGCGCGGGCAGGCTGTGGGCGGTGAAGAGAATCTTGCCGGTGATGCCGGTCATGCCGGTGATGCCGGTCATGCCTTGCAATAGTTTCATGCCGTGGAGGCGGTCGGCGAAGGACTCGATCAGGAGAGGCTCGTCGTGGTAGCTCGTCGCCCAGTCGAGTTCGAGATTGCCGGCGGCTTCGCACGCGTGCATCATGTAGAGGCCGACGCTCATTTCGGAAAACTGCGGGGCGAGGCAAACGCAGGCGAGGCGTCCGATGTCCGCGGCGCGAATTTGTTCCATTGTCTCTTGGATGAACGGGCGCCAGTTTCTCATCCCTATAAATACGGGAATTCCAGCGAGCGCTTGCAAGGCGTCGGCCTGCACCTGCGTCCAGTAAGTGAGCGGGGAGCTGCCACCGATGGCGGCGTAGCGGCTGGTGACTTCTTCGACAACGCGCGGGGACACGGGCTGTCCGCCGCGGACAAACGAGAGATAACGCTCAACGTCCTCGATGCGTTCCGCCGCTCCATGTGCGAGCAGCAGGACCGCGGACTTCACGGCCGGAATTCCCGGACGAGTTCGACGACAGCCTTGACGTTCTCGACCGGCGTTTCCGGCAGGATGCCGTGACCGAGATTGAAGATGTGGCCGGGGCGCGTGCCCGTGCGTTTGAGGAGCTCGTGGACCTTGGTGCGCAGCTCGGGCAGCGGGGCGAAGAGCGCCACCGGGTCGAGATTGCCCTGAATGGCGGAGCGGTAGCTGATGTCCATCCAGGCCTGGTCGATGTTGATGCGCCAATCGACGCCCATGACGTCGCCGCCGGCGGCGTGGAGCTCGCGGAAGAAGCCGCTGGCTCCGGTGCCGAAGTGGATGACGGGGACGCCGGTAGAGCGGATGCGTTCGATGAGCGCGCGCGAGTAAGGCGCGGCGAAGCGGACGTAATCGTCGGAGCCGAGCGCGCCGACCCAGCTATCGAAAACCTGGATGGCGCGCGCGCCGGCGGCGACTTGCGAGTGCGCGAAGGGGGCGAGCACGTCGACGATCTTGCCCATGAGGCGGCGCCACAGGGTTTCGTCGCTGTACATGAGCTTCTTGGTGCGCACGAAATTCCGCGACGCGCCGCCTTCGATCATGTAGCTGGCCATGGTGAACGGAGCGCCCACGAAGCCGATCACCGGGACTTTGCCGGCGAGCGCGCGGACCACCTGCTGGATGGCCTCGCCCACGTAGCCGAGCTCGTCGGTGTTGGTGGTGGAAAGCGAATCGACGTCGTCGCTGGTGCGCACGGGGTTGCCGATGATGGGGCCTTCGCCTTTTTCGTACCTGAGCTTGAGGCCCATCGGTTCGACGGGCAGCAGCAGGTCGGCGAAGATGATCGCCGCATCTACGTCGAGCACTTCGATCGGCTGGAGGGTGACGGTCGCCGCGAGATCGGGCCGCTTGCAGATTTCCAGAATGCCGTGTTTCTCGCGAATGGCCCGGTACTGTTTCAAGTACCGTCCGGCCTGACGCATGAACCAGACCGGCCGCACGTCAGTGGGCCTCCTCCGGCATGCATCTAAGAAACGACTTGTCATTGGAGCCACGCGCATGGCTTATCCATCCTGTCTTCGCAAAAGAACACTCGAACGTCCTTTGGACGATGCTTCGCCGCCCATTGGCGGCCATTCACGAAATAAGGTTTGGCCCACGCCTCGCTATCGACCGTGCGCGGCGCAATCACCGAAACCGAAACA
The DNA here is from genome assembly GCA_025463045.1 of Candidatus Solibacter sp. Classification (GTDB taxonomy): domain Bacteria; phylum Acidobacteriota; class Terriglobia; order Bryobacterales; family Bryobacteraceae; genus Solibacter. The sequence goes on along the minus strand of JAOAPT010000754.1, from coordinate 4,808 downwards.
CTGCCCTGCGCCGGATATCCGGTCCGCGGGTCCATTATGTGGGCGTATATCTTGCCTTCCGCCCGGAAAAACTTCTCGTAACTTCCCGAAGTCGACATCGAAGTGTCTTTTAAGAAGACCTCCGCTTGCGTCTTCCGGTTATCCCAGGGGTCCTTGATCTTCACCGGCCAGCCTCTCGGCTCATCCGGGGGAGCCCCCATTCCATAAATACTGCTTCCGGAGCCTGCAACCAAGGCGATTGTTACCCCGTTTCGTTTCAAAACTTCCACCATGCGGTCGACTGCATAGCCTTTGCCGATCCCGCCGGGGTCCAATTCCACCCCGGGACGGTCGAATTTCACCGTTTGCGTTGCCGGATCCAGATGGACGTGGCGATAGCCGACCTTGGCCATCGCGGCCGCAATTTCAGGTTTATGGGGCAAGTGGCCGGTGCCCTTGTAAAACCCCCAAACCTTCATCAACGGTCCCACCGTGATATCGAAAGCGCCTTCGCTCTCCCGGCTGTATTCCAGGCAGGCCGAGAGCAGCCGGAACAGCTCCGGGGATACCTTGACCGGCCGCTCTGCAGCGTTCCGGTTGACCTCACTCCATTCGCTCGCCGGTTTGTAGTTCGAAAGCAGGTCGTCGAGCGCCCGGACTTCGTCGAAAGCGGCATCGGCAGCCGCCTCCATTTTGACCCGGTCGTACCCATACAGGGCAATCGAGTAGGTCGACCCCATGGCGTCGGCGCTTTTTTCAAGCCGAATGAGCTCGTGCTGCCCGAAAGCCGCCGAGGCCGCCAAAAGAAACAAAACTATCACATTTGGTCGTGCGCCCATCTAAGACCTTTATTATCAACGGCACTTGGCTTTCGTACCGTCTATGAAACCCCTAGGCGAGAAGATGGCGTGCTTACACAGCATATCAATTTGACGTGTGATTTCGATACGCATATTCGCAAAAATGTTTGGCGGGATACCCGGACAACCGCCGAACACCAATGCCTTCGCTATTGCGGAGGAATCGCCCAGTCCAAAGTAACCAACTCCGCGATTTCGGCAAAGTGGCGATCCCGGGTCACCAGGATCATGGAATGATGTTTCGCCGATGCGGCAATCCACACGTCGTTTTCCGGGATCGGGCGCCCTTTCTCGAGCAGGAGTTGCTTGAGTCGTCCGTATTCGCGCGCAACTTCGAGATCGCAGGGGACAATCGTTCTACCGGCCGCAAATCGCTCTACCTTAGCTGTATTTTCGGTCGGGCGTCCCGATTTTGCGGCGCCGAAGAACAATTCGCCGAGCACTACGGCCGGAATGTACACTTCAGTAACCCGCTCCAGATTGAAGCGGACCGCATCGTCTTGTGCAAAAAGGGCGATTACAATGTTCGTGTCGAGCAGGAACCTACCAGCAGCCGGCATCCACCCGCTCGCACTCAGCCTCGATTGCCTCGGTCATCTCTTGAAGAGACACTGAGTCGAACAAAGATGAAAATTCGAGTAAGGCCTCCCCACTCTCGCCCGCCGGCGCGGTGCCCGCCAACGAAGTGGCGAACCGGAGCACTTGTTCCTGCATTTCGGGAGGTAGCTTTTCGAGCTGCTTCGCGATCTCGTGCTTCACGTCCATGATGGCCTCACCCACAGGATACACCCTGAGTGGAATAGCTAACTCTCTTCGCGAGGCTTGGATCTGCGGGCGCGCCGCAGGAGGAAATCGACGCGGCTCTCCACTTCGGGATTCTTATCGCGCTCGAAGTGTAATTCGGGGACGTGGCGGAGCGCGAGGCGGAAGGCGAGTTCTCGGCGGAGGTAGCCGGCGGCGTGCTCAAGGGCGGCGATGGCGTGATTCTGCTTTTTCTCGTCGCCGCGGCAGGCGATCTTGACGGTCGCGTGGCGGGAATCGGGGCTGACGTAGACTTCGGTCACCTCGGCTTCGAGGACGCGCGGGTCGTCCATTTCGAACCCGATGATCTCCGACAGTTCCTCGCGGACCGCTTCGGAGACTCGTAATGTGCGCCGTTCATCCATAGGAAACTACTCTATCCACTCCACGTTGGCGGATATCAACGCCGGACCTACAAGGCCGGCCGCCTCTTCTTCCACGCCGAGCAGGACCTTTTCGGCGTGAACGTGATCGCTCGAAACCGTGACGACGGCGAGCATGGCGCGCTGCCAGAGATCCTGGTGATCGATCTCCGCTACCGACACGTTGAATTTGTGGCGCAGGCGATCTTTCAGGCTGGCCACCACATGCCGCTTATCCTTCAGCGAATGGGAGTTCTCCAGCCTCAATTCAAGCGTTAATACGCCGATCGACGCCATGTCATCAGGCGAACACTTCCGTGGCCACCCGCTCGGTAGCGAAGGCCTCGATGATGTCGCCCTGCTTCAGATCGCTGAAGTTGGCGAGCGTGATGCCGCACTCCATGCCGATCTTGACCTCGCTGACGTCGTCCTTGAAACGCCGCAGCGACCCGATCTTGCCGGTATGGACCACGATGTTGTCACGCAGCACGCGGCATTCGCTGTCGCGCTGGATCGAGCCATCGATGACCTGGCAGCCCGCCACCGCACCCACTTTGCTGATGCGGAACGTCTCGCGGACTTCGGCCTTGCCCCGGTAGACTTCCTTGAACACCGGCGACAGAAGACCGCTCATGGCGCGCTTGATCTCGTCGGTCAGGTTGTAGATGATCGTGTGCAGCCGGACGTCGACCTTCTCCTGCTCCGCCGTGGCCGCCGCATTGCGCTCCGGACGGACGTTGAAGCCGATCACGATCGCGTTCGATGCCGATGCCAGCAGGATATCGCTTTCGTTGATCGCGCCCACGCCGGAGTGAATCACGCGCACCTTGACCTTGTCGTTGGAGAGCTTCTCGAGCGTCTCCTTGAGCACCTCGGCCGAACCGCCCACGTCGGCTTTGATGATGACGGGGAGTTCCTTGACCTCACCCTCGCGCATCTGCTGGTGCAACTGCTCGAGCGTGATGCGGCTGGATTTCGCGAGCGCCGCTTCCTTCTGGCGCTGATCGCGGAAGTTGACGATCTGCTTCGCCTTCGCGGTGTCGGTCACGACCTGGAAATCATCGCCCGCTTCGGGCAGGGAATCCAGACCGAGGACCTCGATCGGAGTCGAAGGTTCCGCCTTGCGGATCTGGGTGCCGCGATCGTTCAGCATGGCTCGAACCTTGCCGAAAACCGCGCCGCAGATGAAGAAGTCGCCCACGGAGAGCGTACCGTTGCGGACCAGCACCGTCGCCACCGGACCGCGACCGCGATCCAACTGCGCTTCGATGACCGTGCCCATCGCGGGACGCGTGGGGTTGGCCTTAAGGTCCAGCATGTCGGCCACAAGCAGAATCATTTCGAGCAGCAGCGGCAGGTTTTCCTGCGTGCGCGCCGAAACCGGAACCATGACGACGTCGCCGCCCCAATCTTCGGGGAGCAGGCCGCGATCGCTCAATTGCTGTTTGATGCGCTCGGGCTGGGCGTCGGCTTTATCGATCTTGTTGATCGCCACGATGATCGGCACTCCGGCCGCCTTGGCGTGGTCGATTGCTTCGAGAGTCTGCGGCATGACGCCGTCGTCCGCCGCCACCACGAGGATGACGATGTCGGTGACCTTGGCGCCGCGCGAACGCATACGGGTGAACGCTTCGTGGCCGGGCGTGTCGATGAACACGATCTTGCGGCCCTTCATTTCTACCTGGTATGCGCCGATGTGCTGTGTAATTCCGCCTGCCTCGCGGCCGGCGACGTTCGCCTCGCGAATCGCGTCGAGCAGCGAAGTCTTACCGTGATCGACGTGGCCCATGATGGTGACCACGGGACCGCGGCGTTCGAGATCGCCCGATTCCTGCGCCTCCTCGACCGACTGCATGGCTTCGACTTCGTAGCTGACCATGGCAGTGGATGCGCCGAAATCGCGCGCCACTTCGGTGGCCAGTTTGGCATCGAGCGTCTGGTTGATGGCCACGAAGATTCCGCGGTCCATGAGCTTCTTCATCACCAGATTGGCCTTCACGTCGAGCTTCTCGGAGAGCTCCTTCACCGTGATGCCTTCGCTGATCGTGATCTCGCGGCTGATCGGCGGCGGTCCGGCCTCCACGTGGCGGCGCTGCGGCCGAAGGATCTTTTCCTCCTCGGTACGCTCGCGCTGCTGGCGCACCGGACGGCGATCGCCGGGACGTCCACGCGACGGCTCGGCCGGTGGCGGCGGAGCGCCCATGCCGGGTTCGATCCGGCCACGCGACGTGGGGTGCTGCGGACGTGGTCCGCCGGGACGCGACGGCGGCATGCCCGGACGAACTCCGGGTTTGGCCACCATCGGCTGACCGGGACGGATCGGTCCACGATAAATCGGCTGGCCGGGGACGGGCGCGCTCGGCGCCTTGGGAATTCCGGGGCGCGGCTGTGCCGGTTGTTGCGGCATCACCGGGCCGCGCTGCGGCTGGCTTAACTTGGCAACCAGATCGGGACGGGGCGGCACCACGGGCCGTGCGGCCGGCTGCCCGGCAAGCGGGCGCGGCGCGGAGGGCTGCTGCGGTGCTCCCGGTCCGCTGGGACGCGGCTGCTGCGGAGGCCGCGGAATGGCCTGCGGACGCTGCTGCGGCGCTCCCGGTGCGGGCGCGGAGGGAAATGGTTGTCTCGGGCCGGAGAGCACCTGGCCGGGACGCGGGGTCGCTGTTGGGAGCGGCTTCGCGGCGGGCACTACCGGACGGCCGGGTGCGAAGACGGCTGCGGGCGGCGTCTGCGACGGAGTTTCCGGGCGCGCGGGTGCGGGCGGTGCGGCGGCCGGCCGCTGCGGCTGCGCGGACGCAGACGGCGCGAC
>JAOAPT010000852.1 GCA_025463045.1 Candidatus Solibacter sp. | reverse complement strand
GTCACGTTGATGGTGCGGGCGGCGCCGGGCACGGATGCGCTCGCCGCGGTGCGGCGCGAGATCTCCGCGATGGATGCGAAGGTCACGCCGTTCCACATGCGCACCATGGCGGAACAGATCGACCAGTTCATGGCGCCGCTCCGCATGACCTCGTGGACGTACGGCCTGATCGGCATCTTCGGGCTCGTGCTTTCGGCGGTTGGACTCGCTGGGATGACCGCGTACTCGGTGGCGCAGCGCGGGCGCGAGATCGGCATCCGGATGGCGCTGGGGGCGCAGCGCAGCAACGTGTTGGGGCTGGTGATGAAGGAAGGATTGCAGCTGGTGGTGGTGGGCACCGCGATCGGGATGGCCGGAGCGTGGACCGGCTCGCGGCTGCTGGCGGCGATGAATTCGAGCGTTGGCCACGTGACCACGACCAGCGGCACGGATCCGGTAGTGGTGTTGGGCGCACCGCTTCTGCTCGCGGTACTGGCGCTTGCGGCATGTTACCTGCCGGCGCGGAAATCGATGAGCATCGACCCGGTGGTCGCGCTGCGGCAGGAGTGACGATGCGGGAATGGCTGCGCGAGACACACGGTCCGGGCTTCGAACTGACGCGGCATTTTCTGCTCCGCTTCTTCGAAAGCGATCTGGTGACGGCCCCTGGCCAAGTGACTGGAGCGCTGGTGAGCGCGTTCAGCGTCCTGCTGCCGTGGTTCCCGATGATCGTCGGACCGCTGCGAAAGAAGTACGCCTATTTTTCCAGTTTGCCCACACCGGGGCCGTATCGGGAAGCACTGCGGGCCGATGAACTCTGGCTGATCACGCTGGTGATGGCGGCGATCGGACTCTTCACTGCGATCCAATGGCAGAGCCTCTTTCCGGGGCTGCGCGATTATCGCGTGCTCGGCTGCATGCCGTTACGCGCGAGACAGATCTTCGGTGCGAAGCTGACGGCGCTGGTGCTGGTGGCGACGGCCGTGATGCTGACGCTCAATCTGCTGCCGAGCGTGCTCTTTCCCGCGGTGTCGGGAGGACACTGGGCGATGAGTGCGTCGGCCGGCGAGCGCTTCGCCGCGCATGCGGGCGCGTCGTTCGCCGACGGCTACTTCTGCCTCTTCGCGCTGGTGGCGCTGCAAGGTGTGCTGCTCAATCTGCTGCCTCCGCGAAAGTTCGGGCGAGTGACGGGATATCTGCAAGGAGCGCTCGCGGCGGGAATGCTGATCCTCATCGTACTCAGCTTCTCGATTCAGGAGAAGGCGGCGAATGCGATCTTCCAGTCGCAGTGGGCGCGCTGGCTGCCGCCGGCATGGTTCGTCGGACTGCACCAGACGATGTCGGGCGACCCCGATCCGGCGATGCAGATGCTGGCCCGGCGCGCGCTCGCAGGACTGGCGATTGCCATCCTCGTGGCGCTGGCGAGTTACGCGATCAGCTACCGTCGTCATCGAACGCTGCTGGTCGAAGGGTCGACTCCGGGCCGGCGGCAGTGGGTGTGGACGGGAACGCTCTTCGACCGGCTGATGCCCGACGCGCGGCAGCAGGCGATCACCGTGTTCCTGACGAAGACGCTCGCCGGCAGCAGCCAGCATCGCACGATCCTGATGGCGTACGGCGGCTTCGGCGTGGCGATCCTGTTGAGCGGCCTGATCGGCATGCGCGAACTCGTGAAGCCGGACCGCGTGGTGGCGGCGCGCTTTGTTTACGCACACGTGATTCTGCTGGTATTCCTGCTGATCGGCGTGCGCCACCTGTTCTCGCTGCCGGTGGAATTGAAAGCGAACTGGGCCTTCCAGATCACCGAAGGCGAAGGACGGCGGCGATGGCTGAACGCGGTGGATAACTTCGTTTTGTATAGCGGAGCGGTCGTGATGGTCGCGATCCCGCTGCCGCTCGAAGTGTATCTATTGGGTTGGCGCGCGCTCGCGGAGGTAGTGCTGTTCGCCGCGGTGGGAATGCTCTGCTACGAATGGATCTTCTCCACGTGGGAAAAGCTTCCGTTCACCTGCTCCCACCTGCCAGGGAAGACTCCGGCGTGGATTCTGACGCTGCAATTGCTCGGGCTGCTGGGACTCTTGCCGATGGTCAACGGGCTGATACTGGAAAGCTTGTACCGCCCGGTCCTGTACGGAATCCTGCTCGCGATCCTGGTCCCGATCTGGTCGCAGGTTCACGGCGGACGGCGTGACGGGTGGGGCGACCTGCATTTGAAATACGAAGAAGAGCCCGACCCGGCAATCCACACCTTGAATCTTCTGCGATGAGATAATTCCCCCGTATGCGATTCCTGGCGATTGTGTGGTTCGGTTGGTGCGCGATGGCGCAACAGGGTGCGCGCGATTATCCGGTGAAGCCGGTGCCGTTCACCAGCGTCCATTTCAACGACGTGTTCTGGGCGCCGCGCATCGAGATCAACCGCGCGGTGACGATTCCGTTTGCGTTCGCCAAGAACGAAGAGACGGGACGCGTGAAGAATTTCGATCGAGCCGCAAGCGCGCTCCGCGGCGAGCCGCTGGCCGATAAGAAGGCGCCGGGATATCCATTCGATGATTCCGATGTCTATAAGGTGATCGAAGGCGCGAGCTACGCCCTCAGCGTGCATCCCGATCCCAAGCTCGACGCGTATGTCGACGGACTGATCGCGCGCATCGCGGCGGCGCAGGAGAAGGACGGCTACCTGTACACGACACGCGCCATCGACCCGGAGCATCCGCACCCGTGGGCAGGCACGAAGCGTTGGGAACTGGAGAAGGTCGACAGCCACGAGCTTTACGATCTCGGGCACCTCTACGAAGCGGCGGCGGCGCACTATCAGGCGACCGGCAAACGCAATCTGCTCGACATCGCGCTGAAGAGCGCGGCGCTGTTGGACAGCACGTTCGGTCCCGGCAAGGCAGCGATCTGGCCGGGACACCAGATCACCGAGATGGGACTCGCGAAGCTCTATCGCGTCACCGGGAACGCGGCGTATGTGAACCTGGCGAAGTTCATGCTCGACGTGCGCGGTCCCGACGGCTCGCGCGGCGCCGGGCGTGCGTACAATCAATCGCACGTGAAGGTGATCGAGCAAACCGAGGCAGTGGGGCACGCGGTGCGCGCGACGTACATGTACTCGGGGATGGCGGACGTGGCGGCGCTGACCGGCGATTCCGCGTATGTGAATGCAATCGATAAGATTTGGGAGAACGTCGCGGGCAAGAAGCTGTATATCACGGGCGGGATAGGCGCGACGGCGGCGGGCGAGGCGTTCGGGAAGAACTACGAGCTTCCGAATATGTCTGCGTACAACGAGACGTGCGCGGCGGTGGGCAACGATTATTGGAATCAACGGCTGTTCCTGCTGCACGCCGATGCACGGTATGTCGACGTGTTCGAGCGAACGCTGTACAACGGGCTGATCTCCGGCGTGTCGCTGGACGGGACGAAGTTCTTCTATCCGAATCCGCTGGAGTCGAACGGACAGCACGAGCGGAGTCCGTGGTTCGGCGTCGCGTGCTGCCCGGGAAATATTACGCGCTTTCTGGCGAGCGTGCCCGGGTATGTGTACGCGCAGCGCGGCGATCAACTTTACGTCAATCTGTACGTCGCGAGTTCCGCAGACATCAAGATGGATAACGGCCGCACGGTGCAGGTCGTGCAGGAGACGCGGTACCCGTGGGAGGGCCGCGTGAAGATGACGATGCGGCCGGATCAGGCAGGCAAGCTCGCGGTGAACGTGCGCATTCCCGGGTGGGCGCGCAACGAACCGGTGCCCAGCGAGCTGTATCGTTTCGCGGATTCGGCGGCCGAAGCTGCGACGGTGAAGGTAAACGGCAAGCCGGTGAGGATGGAGCTCACGAAGGGGTATCTGACGATCGAGCGGACGTGGCGAGCGGGCGATGTGGTGGAAATCAATCTGCCGATGCCGGTGCGCCGCGTGGTCGCAAACGCTGAGGTCGCGGCCGACCAAGGTCGCGTCGCGTTGCAGCGCGGTCCGCTGGTGTATACCGCCGAGTGGGCCGACAATCCGAACGGGAAGGTCCGCAACCTGATGCTGCCCGACAGCGCGAAACTCACCGTGGAGTATGACCCGAAACTGCTGAAGGGCGTGACGGTGTTGAAGGGCCGCGCGGTGTCGCTACAGAAGGACGCCGATGGCACAGTCCGCAAAACGGAGCAGGGCTTCACGGCGATTCCGTATTACGCCTGGGCGAATCGCGGACGCGGGCAGATGATGGTGTGGCTGCCGAACAGCGAGGCGAGCGCACGTCCCGCTGCCTGGCCGACGGTGTCGACGACGGCGAAAATCACGGTCTCCGGCAACAGCAGAAAGAATCCGGCGAACATCAACGACGGCGAAGATCCGTCGGCGTCGGACGATCCCTCGGCGTATTTCGATTGGTGGCCGAAGAACGGCAGCGCGGAGTGGGTCGAGATGACGTTCGCGGCGGCCGCCACGGTTGGGGAGTCGCAGGTGTACTGGTTCGACGATACGGGCCACGGCGGAGTGCGCGTACCGGCGTCGTGGAAGCTCTTATATAAGGATGGCGAACAATGGAGGGCGGTGGAGGCGACGGGCACGTACGGAGTGGAGCGAAATCGGTACAACGTGCTGACGTTCAAGCCGGTCACGACGACCGCGCTGCGGATCGAATTGCAGGCGCAGGATAAAGTCTCGATCGGTGTGCAGGAGTGGAAGGTGAAGTAGGGCGTCTACGCAGTGCGGATGAGTGTGCCTGCACCCGGCGCGAGCCAGGTCCTCTCTCCTTCGAACGCATCCTCGCGTCCGGAGTACGGCGACAGGTGAATCAGTTTGCCGGCGGAGTCTTTCAACTGCACGTTCAAGGCGCACGCGCAGGTCGGCGAACATTGCGGGCCGGAGGGCATCGTCGAACTGGCGGACACGAGCCGCATGAGCGTGGAGGCCGAAGTGTACGCGAGCGAACCTTCCTCGACAGACTGCGTCCCGGCATATCCGTTGAGGTTTGTCCTGGTGAAACCTGGGGAAACCAAGTTAACCTTGATCCCGGTTGACTCTAGTTCGACCATCATGGCCAGCGTGATTGCGTTCAGCGCCGCCTTGGACCCAGCGTAGACGGGGCCGAACATCGGGTGATAGGGGTAGGCCGGGTCCGCGTTCGACGTCAGGGAGCCGACGGCGCTGCGGACTTCATCGAGGGATGCGTTGCTCGCCCGGCTTATCTGGGCATACTCCTGAAGGGACAAGCTGCCCTTTCTGGTATTCGAGACAGCCGCGTTTTGAACCAGCAGGTCGAGGCG
>JAOAPT010000743.1 GCA_025463045.1 Candidatus Solibacter sp. | reverse complement strand
TTTTCATTTCGGCCTCGGCCTGGACGATGTCGATTTCGGCCAGTGCACCGAGTTCCGCGCGGCGCTTGTTGTCGGTGTAGAGCTGGGAATCGAGCTCCAGGGTCTGCTGCTTCACCCTCAAGCTATCGTTGAAGGAAACCAGGTCCCAGTACAGAGAAACAACGCTGTTAACCGTCGCGATCACCTGCTGTTTGAAGGTCAAATCGGAGATGTGAAGCTGATTCTTGGCAATCCGGATGGCGCGGCTGTTGACCGCGAGGCCGAAGCCGTTCAACAGGTTCTGCGTAACCGAAAAGCTCAGGCTGCCCTGATCGAGATTGTTGAAATCGCTGGTCGGCGCATTTTGCCGGTAGCCGAGCACGTTGCTCATCCCGAGCGAAACGTTCGTGCCGGTCAGAAAACCCTGCTGGACGCCGACATTGAAATTCTTGTACGAGCTCACCAGCGAGTTCGTGCCGGTTACGAAAGAGTTGGTCTGCGGGGCTGTCTGATGCTGCCCCTGCGCATTAAAGAAGAACGTCGGGTCCAGGTTCGGGATCGCCGAGCCGGAGAGCTGCACGTTCAAACCGGAGAGCACGCCGCCGGTACTGTTGTTGTTCGAACCGCTGCCGGTCGACCCAAGCGAATTCGCCCCGGCCAGTGCGCCGAGCGACGCCGAGGAGGGCCCTTGGGAAATGCTGTTATTCACGTTGCGCAGAAGCTGCCCGGCGCTGGCCCGCTGCAGGTTCGCCTGCTGGAGTTTCGGATTGAGGCGCGCCACCTCGATATCGAGATTGTTTTCCAACGCCAGCGCGATCGCATCGCGCAGCGATAGATAGATGCGGCCGGCGCGTATCAATCGTTCCAACCGCGGCGAGTCCTCGAAGCTGATCTGCGGCACGGTGGTAGGCACGTAGTTCTTGATCAGAGGGTGGAAGAACCCATGATAGCCGCTGCTCTTGATCTCCGGCGTCTGCGCAAACACGGGCAGCGCCGTCACGTAGCCCATCACGTAGCAAAGAACCACCGCAACAACCGACTTAATTCGTGGCATAAAGAAAAAAGACTCCGAAGGCTATTATGGCCCGTTCCGAGGCCATCAGCACAAACCGGGACGCAAACCGGGTATACGTAAAAGGGGACGCTGGAGTTCGGCCATTCTTAACACGAACACGCTCTTAACACGAAAACGCTCACGAAACGGGCACCGTTCCTGGAGTAGTCTAAAGCTATATGTGGAAGTGTCTCTTGGCGCTTGCGTTTCTGTCCGTCGCGGCCTGGGCGGCAAACCTGAAGCTGTACATGAAGGATGGCAGCTATCATATTGTCCGCGAATACCAGGTGCAGCCCGACCGGGTGCACTTTTACAGTATCGAACGCAGCGACTGGGAAGACCTTCCGCTCGAACTGGTGGACCTCAAGCGCACCGAAACCGAAGCCGCCGCGCGGCAGACCAAGCTGATGGAAGACGCCAAGGTGATGGCGGAGGAAGAAAAGGCCGAGCGCGAACTCGAAAAAGAAAAGCGCCGGATCCCGCAGGACCCCGGAGTTTACTGGATGCTCGGCACTGAGGTCCAGGTCATGAAGGCCGCCGAATCCACCGTCCACACAAATAAAGGACGCTCTATCCTGAAGCGGCTCGCGCCGGTGCCGATCGTCAGCGGCAAGGCCACCCTGGAACTGGGCGGCGCCCACTCGCTCAACGTCTTCGACAATCCCGAGCAGGAATTCTATATCCAGCTCACCGAGCCCGAGCGATTCGGGATCGCCAAGTTGACCACGAAAGGCGCCGTGCGAATTGTGGAGAATCTGACAACCTTGCCGGTAGTCAACGAGGTGGAAGAAGAACTCACCATGGTGGACATCCTGAAGAAGGAGCTTGATGGCGGGCTGTACAAAATCTGGCCGCTCGCAAAGCTCCCGCCCGGCGAGTACGCGGTTGTCGAATACACCGCAGGCAAGATGAATATCCAGGTCTGGGACTTTGCCATCAAAGCCAAGTGAGCGGCACCTCAGCCTGGCGATTCTGGTCGCGGTCGTAGCCGTCCAGGCAGTGGCCCTGCTGCCCGAACTTTCGCCGACCGTCATCCGGCAGGGCGACGCGCCCTCGCATTTCACGATCATCGAAGGCATGGTGGACGCCGTGCAGCAGGGCGGCAATCCGCTGGATTTCTGGAGTCCCGAAACTAGCTTCGGCTTTCCGATCGTCCGCACCTACCAGATTCTGGCGCACGGACTCGTAACATTCACCTACTTCGTACTCGGGAAATCCGTCGCGCTCGCCACGCTCTACGCATGGGCAAGCTACCTCGCGATCCTGGTGCTCCCGGTAGCGGTTTACGGCTGCCTCGTCATGCTCGACTTCCCGCCCCTGACGGCGGCCGCGGCCGTCTTACTCCTGCCGCTGATCGCCGGCCCTGGCGTCGGACAGTTGGGCATGGAGCTGCGAAGCTGGCTGCGCTTCGGCGTCTTCCCGCAGTGCGTGGCAACAAGTCTTTTGCTGGTGGCGATCGGCCTGGCGTGGCGCGCGGTCCGCACCGGCAAATGGATCGTGCTCGCCGGGGCGATGCTCGGGCTGACCATGCTCGCGCACCTGGTCTACGGCTGGATGGGCGCGCTGTGCGTGTGCCTGATGGCGCTGCTCCCCGATGCGGGAATTCCCCGGCGGCCGAGGATCGTTCGGACGCTGCAGATCGGCGTCGTCGCGGCGCTGCTGTCGGCCTTCCAACTCCTGCCGATCCTCCAGGACGGGTACCTGATCAATCGCTCGCGCGTCGAGCAGCTCGAGAAGTACGATTCCTACGGCGCGGCGAAGGTCCTCACTTGGCTGTTCACCGGCCGGATCATGGACAACGGCCGCTTGCCGGCAATCTCGCTGCTCGCGTTTGCGGGCGCGGCGCTGCTGCTCTGGCGCTATCGCACGACGCGCAAGATCGCCGCCTCCGAGCGGTTCGTGCTCGCGGGCGCACTCTTCTGGATCCTGGTGTTCTTCGGGCGCCCCACGTGGGGCATCCTGCTGGTCATGCTCGGCGTGACACCGGATCTGCAACTGCATCGCGTAATCGCCGGAGTGCAGATCTTCCTCCTGATGCTCGCAGCGATCGGGCTCGCCGAATTGTGGCGGCGCGCGCATTGGGCAATCGCGGTGGCGGCGAAAGCGCTCCAGCTACTGCACGCGACGCTCGAGCGCACAAGCTACGTCACGAGTTGGAAAGGCTATGTCGCACAGGACCTCGCGGGAGTCGCGAATGACGGCAAGGATCTGGATCGCGCGATCGCGTGGCTCAAACAGCGCGGCGGCCGCGCCTATGCAGGCCTGCAAGGCTGGGGCGCGCAGTTTCTCGTCGGCGACACTCCGATGGCTGCATTCCTGAATACCGCGCAACTTCCCGCCGTGGCGTTCCCGTACAACGCGAGTGCCTTGCCGACCGACATCATGGTGCGCTTCAACGAAAGCGACGCGGCGCACTACCGCCTCTTCAACGT
>JAOAPT010000716.1 GCA_025463045.1 Candidatus Solibacter sp. | reverse complement strand
CAATTGAACACACTCAGTCACCAAGCCGAGCCGCGACGGTTACGGAGCGGTGGCCACGTTACCACCGCTCCGTAACCGTCGCGGCTCCGATTGGGGCTCATACCTTTTGCCGGCTGACGAGGCGCGCAAACAAGCCGCTCTCGGCGATGAGCTGATGGTAAGTTCCCTGCTGCACGACGCGGCCCTTTTCGATCACGTAGATCCGATCCGCGCTGCGCAGCGTGCTGAGGCGGTGCGCCACCAGCACGCGCGTCGCCTTCAGCCGTTTCAAGCTCTCCGCCACGATTGCTTGCGTGCGATTATCCAGCGCACTCGTAGCTTCGTCGAAGATCAGAATTGAAGGCTTGAAGACCAGCGCCCGCGCGATCAATAGCCGCTGTCGCTGGCCGCCCGAGAGATTGCCGCCGCCATCGGAGACGCGGGTGTGCATGCCCATCGGCATCTGTTCGATATCTTGCGCGAGTCCCGCGGCACGCGCCGCTTCCCAGGCGCTATCCATGTTGTGGATGCCGCCGCCGCAGATGTTCTCCAGGATCGAGCCGCTCATCACCCGGCCGTCCTGCGTGACCACGCCGATCTGCCGGCGCACGGCAGTGATGTCGAGACTCGATAGCTCGCGGCCATCATAATAAATCGCGCCCGAGTGGGGGTTCTCAAAACGCAGCAGCAGATTCAGCAGCGTCGATTTGCCGCTGCCCGATGGGCCGGTGAGCGCGATGCACTCGCCGGGGCTGGCGCGCACCGAGACGCTGTCCAGAATCAGCGGACCGCCGTTGCGATAGCGGAACGTCACGTTCTCTACCGCGATCGCGCCGCGCAGCCGGCCGGGGTGCGTGCGCGCGGTGTGGACCTCGGGCTCGCCCGCCAGAATCGTGCGCATGCGCTGCCAGAGGTTCGCGGTATGGACGAGCGCGATGCACGTGTCGCTCGCCGTCGTCACCGCCGCGAGAAAAGTGGTCAGCGCCGCCATGCACGCGAGGAACGGGCCGAGCGCGATCGGGTTGCCGAGCAGCCAGAAGAACGCGAGCGTCGTGGCCGCCGCGGGCATAACCATGTTGATCAATCGGATCAGGTCGCGCAGTTGGCGTAGTTCCGCCGCGTATTTCTGCTTGCGGCTGTAGTGAGTGGCCCAATGGGAAAACGCGCGGTTCGCGGCGCCCGCCACGCGGAGTTTGGAAACAGCCTGGATCGCCTGGAGCACGAGCCCGGCCAGCACCTCCTCCATCTCCTGCCAGCGCGCCTGCACGCGGAATAGCGCGCGCGAGCCGAGCCACGTTGCGGTGATCACGAGTGCTCCGCACACCAGCGCGATCAGCGCGAGTCCGCGGCTGTACCAGAAGATCAGCGCGACGCTCGGGAACGCGGCGGCTCCGGCGAACAGCGAGCGCAGCGCGTCCGCCGTGAGCAGTTGATGAATGCGGGTCACGGCATCGGCGCGCTGGCGGAGTTGCCCCGCGCTGAAGTCGCGGAAGAAACGTGGACTGAGTTTGAGCAGGTAATCCCACACGCCGCTCTGCAGCGTTTGAAACGCAGCGGTCTGTGCGCGCAGCGTCGCCATCGCCTGCGCCAGCAGAAAAACCGCGGAGCCGAAGGCAGCGGCCGCCATACCGGCGGCGATCTGCCAGACCATGTTCGTATCGGCATCGGGAATCGCCATGCCGATCAGGAACGCCGCTCCTTGTGGCACCACTAACGCCAGTAATGCAGCGGCCGCTCCGGCGAGCAGGATCGTCCGGAGCTCGCGGCGCCGCGGCGCGAGAAGGTGGCGAAACAGGTTCTTCGTCGAGAGATCTTCGGGTAGCGGCGGGTAGATCATCCGCGCGAACGCATTCAGTCCCGCGGCGGCTGGCTCGTCGACAGAATGCCGGGTGCCCGCGGCGGGGTCGAAGATCTGATAACGTGCCCCGCCGAAGAAGCCCGTACTTGCCGGCAGCAGGGCGACTGGGCTGCCGTCAAACTGATATGCGAGCAGCGGTCCGTTTTCCCCGCGCCACCATTTTCCAGAGAGCAGGACGGTGCGAGCACGCACCCCGGACGCCTCTGCGATCTCGCGTAGGCGGTCCGGCGCGCGCCCGCCTTGAGGCGACGGGCGAAGCGTAACTCCGAGCGCGCCGGCGACTGCGTGCAGCGCCGCGAGCAGAGGATCGCTATGCAATTCGTCGCGCGGTGCGCGAGGCGCGCCGACCCCGGAAAGCATGCCGACCGCGCCCGCCATCATGCGGTTGTCGACCTCGCGGCGCTCAGTGAAGCGGCGTCGGTCCTCGTCCTCACGGCGCATGCGGTAGTCGCGCATCGCGGATACGAAGAAGGGAGTGATCCGGTCGATCGTCGCGGTGAGGATGCTCGCGGTGGACGTCAGCGTATCGTCGGGTGCGCCTTCGAGCGCGTTCCAATTGGCTTCGCCGGCGGTCTCCAGCCAAATGCCGGGGACGAGCGCGATGACAGACCCCGCGCCGACACGAGTGCCCGTCAGCAGTCCTTCGCCCGCATCGAGACGCACAAAGAGAATTCCTTCGTCGATCCCGATGCGTTGCCCCGGCGCGAGCACCAGGGTGCCGGGCGCGGCCGGTTGAATCTCGCCCGCCGGGCAGAAGCGGGAAACCGCCTCACCGATTTTGGCGAGCCAGTTTTCCAGCGCGAAGATCACCGCCCAGTCGGGTTCGTTCTCGGGCGATTCCACGCAGCTTGGTTCGAGCGAGACCGCCACCACCTGCCATAGCGAATCGGCCGGACAGGCGATCGGCAGCACCGGCTCGCCCGCCTCGATCGAAAACAGGTGCAGGCGCTCGCCGGTCTCCTTGTCCACCGCGAAGACGGCGATCGATCCGGAGACGAGCAGTCCCGGCGGTGTCTCCGCGTTGAGCGGCAGAGTCTGGTTCCCGGCGAACCAGCGCGGTTCGCGCGTCATGGTTTGCCGCCCGCTCGGTGGGGCAGGCAATCCTGCCTACAGCCGCCTTTCAGGCGGCTCTCCCGGATCGGGCGACGCTCATCGGGCGCCGGCTGAAAGCCGGCGGCAGCCAGGATTGGCTGCCGCACAAGAGATGCAGAAGCGCCGCGTCTCATGGCGTGCCGCCCCGATTTACGGCGGCCGCCGCCGCGGCTTCGCTATCGTCGGCGATCAGCCTCGCGTACAGTCCGTCTTCGCGGATCAGCTGATCGTGCGTCCCGCGTTGCACGACCCGTCCCTGTTCGAGCACGATGATCTCATCGCTATCGCGGACGGTGCTCAGCCGATGCGCGACGATCACGCAACTGCAGCCGCGACGGCGAATATTGCGGTCCACCAATTGTTCGGTCTCCGCGTCGAGCGCGCTCGTCGCTTCGTCGAGGATCAGGATCGACGGATCGCACGCCAGGGCGCGCGCGATCTCCAGCCGCTGCCGCTGTCCGCCGCTCAGGTTCGCCCCGCCTTCCAGCAACTCGCTCGAATATCCGTCGGGCAGCGCGTCGATCACGCTTTCGATCAGCGCGTAGGAACAGGCGCGGTGCAGCCGTTCCGCGGGCAGGGAATCGTCCCACAACGAAAGGTTGTCGCGCACCGTGCCCTTGAAAAGGAAGACGTCCTGATCGACCATCGCGAGCGAATGGGAAAGCACCTCGCGTGGCATCTCCGACGCCGGGACGCCGTCGAAAAGAATCTCGCCGGACACGGGCGCGTACAGACCTGCCAGCAGGCGCGCCACGGTGGACTTGCCCGAACCGCTCGCACCGACGAATGCGATCCTCTGCCCGGGACGAACGGTGAACGAGAGATCCTCGATCAGCGGCGGCAGCACCGGACTGTAGCCGAAGCTGACCTTGCGGAACTCCACGTGTCCGCGCAGGCGCACCGGCGTACCCGCTGCGGGATCGTGCGGAATTTCTTCGACGGGCGGGCTCTCCAGGACATCGTCGAGCCGCGCGACGTGCGCTTCGAGCTCCTGCAAGCTCGCGCCCAGCGCGACCAGGTTGTTGACGGGCTGCAGAAAACTCACCGCGAGGCTTTGAAAAGCGACCAGCATGCCGATGCTCATCCGGCCGTGAATCACTTCGAAGCCGCCCTCCACCAGCACCGCGACCGTGAGTAGCGAGAGCAGCATCGGCGGCAGCACGCCGACGTAGTAATTGATGGCGCTCCGTTCCGCGTGTGCGTTCGAGAAGCTCGCGAAGAAGCCCGCCCAGCGTGCGAAGAAATCGGATTCCTGCGCGGACGCCTTCAAGGTGCGAATGCTCTGCAGTCCGGCGATCCCCGCTCCGGCGGCGCGGCCCTGCTCCATCGAGAGGCGGGCGTTGCTCTCGCCGCGCGTACGAGCGATCCACCGCATGATCGCGAAATTCAGCACGGCAAACGAGAGGGCGACCATCGTCAGCGAGCGGCTGAACTGCCACATGACGACCATGTAGAAGATCATCATCAGGATCTCGATGGACGTGGTCGCGAGGCGGCCCGATAGAACTTCAGCGACTTGATCGTTGAGCGCGATCCGGCTGCTGACCTCGCCCGCGCCGCGCTGCGAGTAATACGACGCGGGGAGTCTCAGCAGATGCCACATGAAGCGGCTGGTCTCCGCGATTGCGAGGCGATTCTGCAACCGACGAAGAATGCGCAGTTGAATCGCACCGAGAAAGGCGCGCATCGCCGCCGTGGCGAGCATGCCGAGCACCAGCGGACGACCCCAATCGGTGAGCCCTTCGACCAGCACTTTGTCGACGAACGTGGCCATCAGCGCAGGCATTGCAAGGCCCGGAACGACGAGCAGCAGCGCTGTCGAGGTGGCCGCCGCCACCGGGAGCAGCGAGCGTTTGAGCCGCTTCCAGATGCCGCCCGCGATGCTTGGATGTTCGCCGCCGCGCACGAAATCGGGACCCGGCTCGAAGGTCATCACGATGCCGGTATAACAGCGGTCGAAATCCTCGAACGGCACCGAACGCGGTCCGGACGCCGGATCGTTGAGATAGACGCGCCCCTTGCGGAAGCCCTCGACGACCAGGAAGTGACTGAACTTCCAATGGACCACGTAAGGGTAGTGCGTCTGCTTCAGCGCGGCGATGTCGCGCTTGTAGGCCTTCGCGGCGAGTCCGTACGCCTTCGCCGCTTTCAGAATGTTGGAGATTTTCGAGCCGTCGCGCGAGACGCCGCAATCGCGCCGCAGCGTGGCCAGCGGGACGATGCGGCCGTAGTGCGCCAGGATGATGGCGAGCGCGGCCGCACCGCACTCCGCCGTCTCCATCTGGAGAACCATCGGGGTGCGTACGCGGTTCTCAAGCAGCAGTGACTCGGGCTTCAAGGGTTCAGTAGACTCCCGACATTTCGCGCAGCACCGGCAAGAGATAGGTCACCGGTGCGCGCCCCTCGATGGTCACGCGCGTGGAATGCGTCAGCCCCGCGGTCACCTTCATGTCCGGTCCCCGAGAGGACGACCAACGGTATCCGCTCGCCGTAGAGAGATCGGGATCGAGCTGCGCGCGCACTTCGATATATCCGCCCTCCGGCATCAGGTTCTGCACCACCTCGGCGTTGCCGATGGTGGTCGTGGCGCCGGCCTTGGTGACCGGCACCGGCGAGACCGACGACACGGTCCCGAGAATTCCGCCGAAGCGTTCGCGCTCCACGGTGTCCGGCGTCACCTGAAGGCGCATGCCGGGATGAATTCGTTTGCCATCGCGAACCGGAAAATACGAGATGCTGAGCAGACCCACACCAGCGTCTTCCATTTCGAGCGTGAGCAGTCGGCCTCCGGCAGGCAACACCTGCCCGGCCGCGGCGAGCACTTCGGCGACGCGTCCCGAGTACTGGCTGCGTATGCTGCCGTCCTGGCGAATCTGAAATTCGTCGATTACGATGCTGCGCCGGAGCTGATCGATTTCGTTGCGCCGCGCGAGCGAGGCCTCGAGGATCTGGCGCGCGAGCGTGGCTCCACGCGTCTCGATCTGCTGCAGTTGCGCATCGATCTGCCCAAGCCGCGCTGTGTAGTCGGCGATCTTCGCGTCGTTATCGCGGATTGCCGATTCGGAATCGGCCACATCCTTCGCGGCGAAGCCGAGCAGTTTCTCCTGCACCATTTTGCGATTCGATTCGACGTGCGATTGCAGCACCGGCCGCAGACTTTCCGCATCCGCGAGATTCTTGCGCAACGCGGCGCGCTGCGTTGCCAGGCCGGAGCGCTCCATCGTGTCCTGCTGGTTTTGGAGCGCGGTCTGGCGCTGGTCGGCCGCGTTCTTCCGCTGGTCCTGCGCCTCGAGCACGTCGATCGCGCGCCGGTTTTCCTGAATGCGCTTCAGGATCTCGGATTGATCGAGCGTGGCGATGACGTCGCCCTCGCGGACGCGGTCGCCTCCGCGGACCTTGAGCGTGAGAAGTTTTCCGGCAACGGTGGTCTGCGCCTCCATGATCTGGCGCGGCCGGAGGATCACGCCGCGACCGGCGACGATGGTCGGCACGCGGCCGGCGAAGGCCCAGACCGCCAGCAGCGCGATGATCGCTCCGGTGACCGCGATCAGCAGCCAATCGCCGGCGCGTGCGACCGGCATCAGGCGCTCCAGATCGTCAGGCGAAGACAACCGCTCCAGGGTTTCCGCGCGGAAGAGTTTTTTGTCGGGGATGGCCATGGGTCGCTCTCCGGAAGTTATGCCGATCGCAGGCGCTGCTGAATCCAATCGAAGCGCGCCCCCGCGATCCCGATCCCGTCCATGTCCTCGATGGACAAATCCTCGCTGAGATCGGGTGTCGCTCCGCCGGAATGGGATTCCAGCGATTTCCGCAGGCGCTCGGCGAGAAACATGCAAAGCGCATGATAGAAGCGCGAGCCGAACGCCGCATCCTCGGCGATTCTGGCATTGAGGCGCCGGCGTGGAATGGCGAGGACAAATCCGTGTTCCATCGCATGCACGGTGGCGGCGGGCGGCGCCGAATCGATGAACGAGATCTCGCCGGCGAATTCGCCGGAGAACAATCGATTCGCCTCACGTCCGGCGCTGCGCACCGAGAAGGCCCCATCGATCACCAGGTAGACGCAATCGACCGGGCGTCCCTGCTCGATGAGGTTGACGCCTGCCGCCACTTCACGCCGGGTTCCAGCCGCGATCAGCCAGTCGATATCGGAGTCGTTCAGAATGCTCAGAAAATGCAGAGCTTTTCTCATGCAATAGGGATATAGCATACTACTTCTCGACTGCTGAATCGATATCGAAAAGGTTTGACTTCGGCGTCTGATCATGGAAATATGTTCCAGTGTCCCGTTTGTGAAAAAAGGGACATACCGGAGGCTGTTGTGGAAAAAGAGAAGATTGAAATCGAGAAGGTGCAGATTGCCGATGTGAGCGAGATCGGCGAAGAGTTGACCGAAGCCGAACAGGAAAAGGTTACCGGTGGCGGCACGTACGGTTTTGGCAACGACGACGGCAACTAGTTCCCAGGCGACAAACCCAGTAATCGGTCCCATTCAGGTTCCACCGGAGTGAGCGCTGCCAAAAGCGCCAACCCAAAGCCGGCCGGACCTCCCAGGAATTCCACTCCCGCGGCGCTCGTCGCGGGAGTTGCTTTTTCATAGGACTCGATCGCGTACTCCCAGCACGTGAGGGATGCCGTCCGGCACCTCTCGTCTCCTGTCATGCGATGGATTCGATTCCACAGGTGCGCTGTGTCTGCGTCACGGTGATGGGCACTGCGATTCAGCCAATCTTCCAGGCTCGACGCTGCGAGGTTCGGGGCAACGCGCAGGCAGATGGCCAGCGCGCCCAAGTCGGATTCGGCGGCATCCGGCGGCAGGCTATCAATACCGCGCGTGAGGAGGCGTTTCGCTCGCGCTGGGTCGATACCGGCCGCGGCAGCATCGGAGGCGAAAAACAGCATTCCAACACCCGCGCCGTCGACCGCCGCAGCTTCCAGATGAGCGAGTACCAGTTCGACCCCGACTCTCGCGCTTGGGGCGGGAAAACGCTCCAGGAAATACACGCCGATTCCGGTGAGACCCGAAGCCAAGTCGTAGCTTCCTTTCCACCGCCCGCGCTGCAGTTCCATCAGGAGCGCGGCATCGGTATCGTCGTTGAGCCGGCCTGCGCCGGTCGGGGTCGAGCCTTCGAAGCGCTGCAACAGACGCGTGACGTGTTCGATTACCCAGCCCAACCCGCTCAACCCGCCGAACAGCGCGAGGCGTCGTGTGGAGTACATGGCGTCCGCGCCGGCGACCGCGGTATTCAGGCGTGAGACGGCGAGCTTCATCCACTGCCGGTTGCCCTCCGCGATCGCGCGGTACGCGAGCAGGAGCGGTGCATCGAGACCCGAGCTCGCGAGCGCGTCATTGGTAACGGACTCCAACACTGCGGCGGCGCGCGCGCCGAAAGCGCTGGATGGGTCGATGATCGGCGTCCACATTATAGGATGGTCACGCCGCGCGGATTCTGCCCGGGAACATCCCAGAAGCTGCGGTCGTTCTGGTTGAAGAGATCCGGCGGCAGCACGGTAGTCCGCTGGTTCGGTTCGATGCGGCGCCGTACCTTATGTAATCCCGGCATGCCGAGCTGGGCGTCGAATTCGGCTTCGTCGTACTCGAGGTTATCGAAGTCGTGCGCGAAGGGAGGTTGGCCGAGCAACTCGTAAAAGCGGGCAATGACCG
The DNA here is from genome assembly GCA_025463045.1 of Candidatus Solibacter sp. Lineage (GTDB taxonomy): Bacteria > Acidobacteriota > Terriglobia > Bryobacterales > Bryobacteraceae > Solibacter. Next base: position 13,872 of record JAOAPT010000716.1, on the reverse strand, counting down.
CGGCCGGGCGCTCCGTCAGGGAATCGTAGCGGATCGCGATGAGGCGGTGCGCCTGCTCGCCGTACCATGCCTGTCGCAGCGACTGAAGGGGCGCGGCGAGCACGGTTTTCTTGAGCATGAATTCCACGCGCGTATACACGTTCTCACCCGCGTCGCCGGGGAAGATCTTCGCGCGCGCGAAAGGATTTGCCTGCACCCGGCGTTCGAAGCTGTCCAAAATCCACGCGGGACTGCGAACGCAGCAGATGACCTTCGACTGCGGGAATAACTCTCCGAGCATCGCGAGATGCGCCGTCCACTCGCGGTTGGTGTCGAAGATCAGTTGCTTGCCCGCGAGGTCCGCGTAGTAGGCGTCGAAGATCGAGGCGGCAATCCGCCGCCGCTGCTCGTCCGAGAGGTAGAGGGAATACTCGTTGCCGGGCGCCATGCTGCGCAGCAGCGCCGTGACCATCCCGCAGACCGGCCCCGAGATCGCGGCATGAAACGCCGGGTTCTGCCGCAGGATGGCGGCGAGCAGGGACGACCCTGCGCGGGGCAGTCCCGAAATGAAATGCATCCCCGATGAGGTGTTGGCTTGCGGCACAGGAACTAATCGTCGTACATCATCGTGCGGCCGTCAACTGGGCCGCGCCGGATCACTTTGGGCCAATAATTGGCCGGCCAATCGGTCTAAATGCCCTATTTTCAGGCCGGAGCGAAGTGTTCGGCCAATCGGTTGGCCCAAGAGCCCCCGTCGTTAATAACCGGAATGTACCTACGTCATGAATAGTATGAAGGCACAACTCCTCACCGCGACGCTGCTCACGGCATCTTTTTCTGGCGCCATGTCGGCAGCCGATCCCCAACTTTTGAATCTTGTGATGCCGGACGCCAAAGTGCTTGCCGGCGTCAACGTCGAACAGGCCAAAGGAACGCAGTTCGGCCAGTTCATCCTCAACCAGCTGCAGACGCACGATAGCGATATGCAGAAACTGGTCACCCTCACCGGGTTCGACCCGCGGCGCGATGTGCGCGAACTGCTGGTGGCGAGCGACGGCACGCCGCAGACCAAGGTCGGCCTGGCGCTGGCGACGGGCAATTTCGATGTGGCCAAGATCTCCGCGCTCGGCGCGCTGCATGGCGTGGTCACCGAGCAGTACAACGGCGTCACGATTCTCGAAGATCCGAAATCGCAGGAGCACGGGATCGCCTTCCTGAATTCCACGATCGTGGTGGCGGGCGATATCGCGAGCGTGAAGGGCGCGATCGACCGGCAGAAGACCCCGCAGCCGCTGCCCGCGTCGGTCATCGTCAAGGTCAACCAGTGGAGTAATTCGCAGGATGCGTGGGGCGTTGCGACCGTGCCGCCTGCCAGCCTCGTGCCGCCCGCCAAGGCCGGAAATGCCAACCCGATGGCCGGCGCGTTTCAGAATGTGCAGCAGGCCGCCGGCGGCGTGAAGTTCGGCGCGCAGGTGGTGTTCACCGGCGAGGCGACGTGCGACACCGCGCAGAACGCGAGCACGCTCGGCGACGTAATCAAACTGCTCATCAACATCGCGCAGATGCAGACCGGAGCGGACCCGACGGCCGCAGCGCTGGTGAAATCGGTGACGGTCACGGCCAGCGGCAACGTGGTCAAGATTTCGGCGAACCTGCCGGAGGATGTTTTCCAGACGCTGTTGACCAGCCCGAAGGCCGCCCAGCGCGCGCCGCGCAGCCTGCACAAGCAGTAAGCTCAGGACTGCCCGGCCGGGCAGAGATCCCGGAAGAAGGCGCAGCGCTTGCAGTGCTCGCCCTCAACCAACGGAAATTGAAGTGTCGATTGCGCATCTTGAAAGTCCCGAACTAGCTGTTCGGGACTTTCTATTAGCGAGGGCGTCAGATCGATTTCGACGGCGACGTTCGGCCGCAGGAAGTGAAGCCAGGCACGATCCGGCACGCGGCCGGTGACCCGTTCGACGGCCATCGCGTAGAGCCGCACCTGCAGCACGTAATCGCGAGCGCGCACGGGAGCTTCGGCGGCGCTGACGGCGTCGGTCTTGTAGTCCACCACCACCAGTTCCCCGTTTTCCTCGAACCACAGATCCACCTGTCCGCGAATCACCGTGTCTTCCAACGCAATCAGAAAATCGAACTCGCGCTCGTGGCGCGCGGCTGTAGCGGCGCGTTTGCCGAGCGCGCTCTGTCGGAAGACGTCGGCGAGCCGGAGCGCTTCCGCGTCGGGCTGCGGCACGGCAGTCGCGGCGAGCAGTGCGTGGACCTGCGTGCCGAGTTCGCTCGCGCTGAGTTTGCTCTGCGTCGCACCCTGGCGCTCGCGGCCTTCGAAGCCGAGGTAGCTCTGCAAATAATATTTTCGCGGACAACTGGCGAAGAGCGCGAGCGCGGTGACCGTCGCGTTGGAATCCTGCTGGCCGGCGACCACGGGCGGCACGACGATGCGCACAGGGATCTCTTCCTCCGGGGTTCGAGCTCGCGTCAGCAGTTCGGGCGCGGCCGGCGTCACCAGGATGCGCGCCTTCCACTGCTTGCCGTCCGGCGCGTCGAAGGTCGCGACCTCATCGCGCGGTGCGGTGGGGTCGATCCCAAGGCGGTCGACCACGAGCTTGTCCCAATTCTGCGGCTTGCGCGTTCCGGCGGTGAAGCTGAGGATGAGGCGCTGCTCGGCGCGCGTCATCGCGACGTAGAAGAGGCGATTGCTCTCCTGCTCCTCGCGCTGCTTCCATTCCTCGCGCAGGGCGTGTTGGAAGAGATCGTCCTTATCCTTGCCGCTCGCCGGATTGCGCCACCGCGCTCCCAACCCGAAATGGCGCGAGAACGCGACGGCGGGCACGCTCGTGTCCACGCCCTTGTGAATCGCGGCGACGAAGACCACCGGGAACTCGAGACCCTTCGCGGAGTGCACGGTCATGATCTTCACCGCGTTGGCGGAATCCTCGGGCGGCGCGTCGGGTTCGCGCGGATTTTCTTCGCGCACCTGGGCCAGCTCGATTACGAATTCGTCGAGCGACATGCGGGACGAAGCGTCGCGCGCCTGGCCGAGAAACTTGTCGATGTTGGCCGAGGCGGGATAGCCGGAATCGTCGATCGCTTCGAGCAGCAGGCGATCGAACGTGACGTATTCGCGGCGCAGACGCCATTCGTGAAGGCGCGCTCGAAAGCGGACCAGCTCGGGATCTTCGCTGCGGCCGAGCGCGGCGCCGAGATTGTCGCCGTTCATCTTGAGGCGGAGCAGCGCTTCATCGGACGCCCCGACCAGCGGCGAGCGGAGCACCACCGCGAGCGAGATTTCGTCGCGCGGGTTGGCGATCACGCGGAGAAGATGACTGAGGTCGTTGACATCGCGGCTGGCGTAGAAGCCCCGGCCGCGATTCACCAGATATGGAATGCCGGCGGCGTCGAACGCGTCGGTGAATTCGGGAATGACTTCGGTATTGCGCACCAGGACGGCGAAATCCTTGAACTGCGGCTCGTCGCCCGCGAGTTCCATGATGCGGCGCGCCACCCAGCGCGCTTCGATCTCGAGCTCGGGGGCGGCGATGATCTCGATGGAATGATCGGGAGCGTCGTTGAACTCGCGTCCCGCGACCAGCGCGCGATCTTCGATTCCCTTCGCGCCGGTGGTCAGGGTTTCGACCGCGCTGAGGATTTCGGCGCGGCTGCGGAAGTTGGCGACGAGCTGCACCAGGTGGCGCTCGTTGGCTGCGATCTCATCGCGATACTTGGCGAAGCCCTGCGGTTCGGCGTGGCGGAAGCCGAAGATCGATTGATTGATGTCGCCGACCGCATAGAAGCGATCGGGCGGACGGATCAGGCGAATGAGCTCGGCCTGCTGGCCGTTGGTGTCCTGAAACTCGTCCATCAGGACGTGATCGAACTGTCGCTGCAGGCGCGCGCGCGTGTCGTGATGCTCTTCGAGCAGGCGAACGGAGAACTCTTCCAGGTCGGCGAAATCTAGCGCGGCGGCGAATCGCTTCCGGTCGCGGTAGAGGCGGTCGAAGCGGCGCAGAGTCTCGATCAGCAGTTCACGCTGCGGCGCGTAGAGCGCGGTGATTAGCGAATACTCCGATTCCTCGATCTGCTCGCGCATGCGCTTCACCAGGTTGGTGGCAGTCGTGCCCTTCTTGCACTTGGTGAGATTGCACTCGAAGTCCTCGGTCGCGCGGAGGGCACGCAGCGGGCTTTCGGCGCTCACGATGCGCTCGGCGCCTTCGAGGACGCTCTCCAGGTACTCCTTCTGCTGGTAGTTCCACGCGCTCAGGGTTTCGCGGCGGATCGCGTTCAACGTGTCGTTGATCTCGTCGACGGTGACCCCGGCGGGGACGGCGAAATGCGTCAATCGCTCGACGGGCGCTCCGGCGCCGCGCATCGTATCGTACGCGTTGAGTACGGCCTGTTCGAACTCGTAGTTGCTTAGCCCGCGGATCAGCCCGCGCATGCCTTCGAGGTGATCGGCGAACAGCGAATCGATCGCATTGCGCATGGCTTCCTGCTGCATGCGCCAGCTTTCGGTGGCGTCGAGCACACGGAATTCGGGGTCGACTCCGGCGAAGACGGCGTTCTCCCGCAGCAGGCGCGCGCAGAATCCGTGGACGGTCGAGACCCATGCGCGCTCCAGGCGGGCGCGCACATCGGGCTGATCCTGAAAGGCCACCGCGAGCTTCTTCCGCATGTTGCCGGCGGCCTTCTCGGTGAACGTGATGGCGAGAATGCGCAGCGGGTCGACGCCGGCCGCGACCAGGCGGCGGAAGTACTCGACGAGGACCGTGGTCTTGCCCGAGCCCGGTCCGGCGACCACGCACGCATCGAGATGGCGCTTCTCCACGTCGACGGCATCGAGCTGATCGGGAGTGAAGTCGACAGCGCTCATACGCCCTCCGCAATTTCGACGAGGGCGGGGGATTGCGTCTCGACGCGGCAGATATCCTTCGCGTCGCAGAAGCGGCAGTTTTCACGATCCGCGGGATGAACGTCCACCGTGCCCGAGCGAATCCGCGCGACGATCTCGAGCGTGCGCCGCCGTGTGTTCTCGAGCCAATTCTCCGGCATCCCGAGGCTCTCCATCAGGGGGAGATCGCTCCACCCGGCGTAAATGATTTCGCCCTTCACGCCGAGGTAGTACATTCCGGCGGGCCGCAGTCCGAGGTGCTCCGCGGCCATCATATATAGAGGAGCTTGCAGAAGGCTTTCGTCCTTTACCTTGTCCTTCACGCGCTGCGGTGCGCTGTACTTGTAATCGATCACGTAGCTCTCGCCGCCGGGCGCGGTATCCAGGCGATCGATGCGGCCGTTGATCTTGACGCCTTCGCCGAGCGGCAGCTCGAACGGAACCTCGATCTGCGATTGACAGGCGACGCGCGGCCAGGAGTCTTCCGCGGTGAAGCGGCGCAGATCGTCGAGCATGCCGTTGCGCAGGCGCTCGGTGTGATAGCCGGAGGGGATGTGCTTCTCTTTCAGGTAATCGGCAAAGATTCGTTCGAAGAGCGGGACGATATCCTGCGGCTGCTGCCACCATACGGCGAGTACGGAGTGGACGATGTTGCCCTGCGTCAGAAAATCGAGGCGCTGCTCGGGGCGGTCGGGCGCGGTCTTCAGGCGGAGGAAGCGCTGCGTGAAGTATTGGAACGGGCACTGCAGAAACGTCTCGAGTGCGGTCGGCGAGAGGCGCGCCGTCTTCTCGCGCACGTAGGCAAGCAGTTCGGGCCGGCTGATTCCGGCGGCCGGAAGTTCGGACGGCTGGCGGCGCGGCGACGGGCGCACGGGCTGCGCGTCCTGGGGATCGAGAATCAGGCCTTCGAGGTAGATCGATTGCAGGTTTCGTTCGCCGCGCGCATCGAACTCCGGGTAGGAGAGCGTGGCGAGCATGGTGGCGCGCGTGATCGCGGCATCGAACAGCAAGCGCTCTTCGCGCTCGAATTCGGCGGCGGTGCGCACGCGAATTCCGGCGGCGTTGAGGCGGCAGCGCGCCGGGTCGTTGAAGAACGGGTCCTGATGGTGAATGCGCGGGAACTGCTTTTCCACCATGCCGCAGACGAAGACCACGGGCAGCACCCACTGGCGCGCTTCGTGGGCGCTCATCACGTTGACGACATTGCGGCGGCCGTCTGCGAGGCGCAGGGGCTTGAGGCGGAGAATGCTCTTCACGGCGCGCCAGAAATCTTCGATCGGCAGGTGGCGCGCGCCGCTCAGGGCCTGCGCGGCCTCGTCGAGCGCCTCGTCGAAGACGTCGAGCACGGCGGCCTGGCTGCGATATTGCAATGCGATCTCGTGCGTGATCGGCTCGGTGGGGCGCGAGGGCCGGAAGATGGCGCGCAGGGTCGCGAAGCGCGCCGCCCAGTCCTTCGGCGCGAGTTCGAAACCGCGCCATTCCTCGAGCATGGACAGTGAATCCAGCTTATGGAGCAGGCCTTCCGCGTAAGGCCGCGGCTGTCCGTCGTCGCCCATCAGGAGCGAGCGCAACTCGCCGAGTCCGGATTGCGGAGTGCGTTCGCGGACGTCGAAATCGAAGCGGTCCATCACGCCGAAATCCGCGAAGCGGGGCGCGAGCCGCAGGACGGCGAGCGTCGCCGCATGATCCCAGCCGCCGAGCATGGCATCGACCGCACCCGAGAGAAAGCGCACCACGGGATGGCGCTCGAGGCGTTCGTCGAAGTAGACGCGCGCGGGAATGCCGAAGCGATCGAGCGTCGCGTGGAGGATCGGCGCGTAGATTTCGGGCGAGCGGACGATTACACCGATTTCGCGGAAGGGGCGGCCGCTCTCGGCCTGCAGCAGAATGCGGTGCGCGATCTCTTCGACTTCGCGCTCGATGGACGGCGCTTTGACGAGCGCGAGCGCGGGACGGGTGCGCGATCCGCGGGCCTGCTCCTCGCTGAAATCGAGCGCGCCGAGACGCGCGAGCGTGCCCTCGCCTAGTTCCGCCTCGTCGAGCGTGAGGGTGAGTTCGGTGTGCTTGCCGAGCGCGGCGATGACGGCGAGTTCGGGGTCGGGCAGCGCGTGAAAGCCGTCGAGCCAGATGGTGTGGATGCCGGGCAATCCTTCGGTGTCGATGCGCGCGGCGGCGTTGGCGAGGCGCGTTCCGCGGAGGGCGAGTCCGCGGCGCGCGAGCTCGCGATCGACTTCCTGATAGACAGCAAGAAAGGCGTCGCCGAGCGGGACGTCCGGCAGGTTGGCCGCGAGGCGCGCGCTGTCGCAGCCGGCCGAGGCGAACTCCTCGATGGTACGCGCGAGCGATGAGCAGAAGCCGTGAAACTGCGTGACGCGTTCGAACTCGGGGCGGGCGACCTTTCGGGCAGCCTGGTCCACTAACAGGTAGAGGACGGCCTGTGAGACTTCGGGTGCGTCGCCGGTCCACAATTTCAGAAATCCGGAGAGGGTCTGGATGAGGGTGTGGCTAAATACGAATCCCTCGCGGGCGAGGCGATTTTGCAGGTGCTGGGCCATCGTCGCGGTGGGCACAAGCAGGCGCACGGCGTGGCTGCCGGAGCGTAGCGCTTCGCGAAGGCGATCCATGATGTAGGTGGTTTTGCCGGAGCCGGCAGGACCAGAGAGCAACCGCACGGCTCCAGTTTAGCGAACAAAAGTCGAAGATACCAGACGCAAAATTTCGTGTAGCATTGGCGGGATGTTTGCGGATCTGGCGTTGGCGAAGCGGCTCGAACGGGCGGAGGGTTATGCCTGCATGCGGTTCGCGGCGGCGCGCCGGCGGCTATTCCCGGAGAGCGGGTCGGAATGGTTGGAGACCGGCGGGGCGTACGTGGTCTTCGACGGTGTCGAATCGCCGGTGACGCAGAGCTTTGGCCTCGGCCTGTTCGAGCCGCTGAGCGCGGAGAGGCTGCGGGAGGTCGAGCGCTTCTTCTTCGAGCGAGGCGCGCCGGCGATGCTCGAGATCAGTCCATTCGCAGGGGTCCCGGCGATCGATCTGCTGTGCGGACGGGGATACCGGCCGGTCGAGATCAGTAATGTGATGTGGCAGAGCATCGAAGATTCCGGCGCGGAAACGGCGAACGTGCGGGTGATCGGGCCCGGCGAATCGGTGCTGTGGAATGACGTGAGCGCGCGCGGTTGGTGCCACGAGCATCCGGAATTGGCGGAGTACTTCCGACAGAGTGGCGCGATCTCGACGGCGCGCGAAGGCAGCGTGTGTTTCCTCGCGGAGGTAGACGGACAGCCGGGTGCGGCGGGCTCGCTCTGTTTGCACGATGGCGTCGCGCTGCTGGCGGGTGCGTCGACCGTGCCGGAACTCCGGCGGCGCGGATTGCAGGGGGCGCTGCTGCGCGAGCGCCTGCGCTATGCGTATCGGGTGGGGTGCGATCTGGCGATGATGGTAGCGGAAGTGGGAAGCGAATCGCAGCGCAATGCGGAGCGCAAAGGCTTCCGGATCGCGTATACGCGGACGAAGTGGTGTCTAAGAAAGTCATAGCAGCCGCTATGATGGGGATCGTGAGATCTCTGTTGATGGTGGGAGCGCTGTTCTCCGTCTGCCTGGCGGCACAAACCGTGGTGGTGGATCGCGCGATATCCGCAGCGCCGTCCGCGTCCACGCAGGCTGTCGAGCGCGAAGGCGGCGGATTCTTCGGCGATACTTTCCGCATCGGTGCTGCGCAGGACGTGTGGAAGATCGACGCGATCCGCGTGTGGGTCGCGAAGGACACATCGGCAACGTGTCCGGCGAAATTGGGCGATCAGATTTCGAAGATCACGCTGCTTGGCGCTCTGGAGAACACTCCCGTGCCGGGCGAGCCGGAGTGCCGCTGCCACGCGCTGATTCCGGTCCGCAGCGCGGCGATCGAGAAGGGCGGCGATCGGTCGGTCGCACCGAATGTGAAGATCACGTCGGCGGGCGCGTTCTGGCAAGTCGATTTCCTGGATGTGCGCTGGAGTCTGCCGGGCGACACGACTGTGCTCTATGCGGTGCGCGCGACGGCCGGGCCGTCGGCGTCGTGCAAAGCGGCGCAGGCGTTACGATTGAGCGCGTCTCCGGCGGATGCGGGCTACCGGCTGCGGCGATTCGATAAGGACCTGGTACCGGAAGGCCCGGCGGACGTGGCGGCGGCACCGAAGTGGTTCAACGTCCAGGTACGGGCGCACAAGGACGATTAGGCTTTTTCTTTTTGCAGCTTTTGGGCGACCTTCTCTACCCCTCCCCAAACGCGTAGCAGGTTGCCGCTCCACAATTTTCCGATCTGCTCTTCGGTGTAGCCGCGCCGCACCAGTTCCAGGGTGACGTTGAAGGCTTCCGCCGCGCTGTTCCAGCCGTCGATTCCGCCGCCGCCATCGAAGTCCGACGAAATCCCGACGTGATCGATTCCGATGAGTTTCACGGCGTAGTCGATGTGATTCACGAAGTCCTTCACGTTGGCTCGGGGAGCGGGCGGCAGCTTCGCGTCAAGCTCGGCCAGATGCTTGTCGTATTCCGCGCGCCGTTCGGGTGAAAGGGCGTCGAGCGCTGCATTTCCGCGTCCCCTGCCGCCGCCTCCTCTACGACCCTGCGGGGCCGGGCCGGCGGCACCTTCTACCGGACAGGTCCGCGCGGGAATCGCCGCGGCGCCATCTGCGGAATCCGGGGCGGCGCCGCGTCCACGGCCTCCGCCGAATCCACCGTTGCCGCCACGTCCGCCTGCCTGTGGAACAATCCCGAAATCCTCACGCAATTTCGCAAGAGCATCGATGCGTTCTTTGGAATCCGTTTTAACATACGATGCGAACCCCACGACCTGAATCACGCCGCCGTTTTTCTTCAGCGCCAGCAACTGCTCGTCATCCATATTCCGGCTGACGTTGGCGAGCGCGCGCACCCCGGAATGCGACGCGATGACCGGCGCCTTGGAAAGCCGGATCGCCTCCATATTTGCGCCTTTCGAGGGATGCGACAGATCGACCATCATACCCAGGCGATTCATCTCGGCAATGACTTCCCGGCCGAGCGGCGACAGTCCGTTGTCGTAGAGGTAGCCCTGGGTTTCACCCGTATTCGAATCGGCGAGCTGGCTGTTGCCGTTGTGGGCAAGGGACATGTACCGCCCGCCCCGGTCGTAGAACTCCTTCACCCGTTTGAGGTCGGTCCCGATGGGATATCCGTTCTCCACCCCGATGACGGCGATGCGAAGATTCTTTTTGTGCAGGGCGAGGACATCGGCGGGCGTCAATGCCAGGCCGATGTTATCCGGTGCGATCTTTTCAGTGAAGCGATGGACGGCGTCGAACTTCGCGACCGCCTGCTGATAGGCTGCATCGAACCCTTCTGGTGTCAGCGGGCCCTGACCGGTATAAGCGATCATAAATGTGACATCCATGCCGCCTTCGACCATCTTCGGCAGGTTGACCTGCGTGGCGAGGCGCATGGTGTAGTTGCAATCCGCCGTGAAGTTCGCGGGCTCGATATCGTTGTGCGTGTCGAGCTTGAGGACATGAGCGTGAATCAGTTTGGCTTTGGCAATCAGTGCCGCATCGTTGGGTTGCGCCGGACTGGTCGTGACTGTGAGCAGAAACAACAGGCCGGCAATCATGAGCTTTCGCTTGATGTCTTTCAATGTATCCTCCTGTCGCCGCTACGGGAAGAAATCCCGTACGGAACCGCAAAACTTAAGAGTGGTGGTTGAAGTCGGAGACCGACGGAGGTCTCGATGGACACATGCCAAGCCTATGGTAGCAATTACGGATCGAAAAAAAGGGGAGGCCGAAGCCTCCCCTGTTTGCTGCGCGTTGACTTCGATTTAGTGGAGGTAGCCTCCGTTGGTGTTACCGCCATCGAAGTTGTTGTTGAGCGAGTTGACGATCTCGTTGAGACCCGACACCGTCAATCCGGTGGGCAGGGCGCTGGTGTTGCCGCCGAGGACCGCGTTAGCAAGTGCCAGGACCTGTGCGATGGTCTGGCCGGCCAGCGGGCCCCCATTGAGCTTGAGGCCGGCGAGACCGCCCGGAGTGATTCCCTTGTTTGAGAAATCGACGCTGAGCTGGAGGGCCAGTACCTGTCCGGCGAAGACGCCTGCGTTCGAGGTCGTCGGGTTGATCGCGCTGCCGGTGAGGACGCCAGGAGTGCCGCCCTGCGGCAGGAAGCCGGTGATCGCCGAGGCGGCATTGAAGGTCAGCTTATAGCTGCCGCCGATCGAGATCCCAGCCGAGCCGTACACCTTGTAGAAGCTGTTCTTCAGCAGGGTGCCGGGGTTTCCGCCGTTCGGGGTCGCGCCCCAACCGCCTTGCGTGTAGGTCACGAAATCGCCGCACTTGATGATGCCGGTGACGACGATCGTGCACTCGGCGATATCCGAGCTGCCCTTGGAATCGGTCGCCTTCGAGGTGAAGGTGAAGGTCCCGTCGGCCGTCGGAGTGCCGCTGATGACGCCGGTCGTGGGATTCAGCGTGAGCCCCGCGGGCAGACTGCCGGCGGTGATCGCGAACGTGTAGGACCCGATCCCCCCGGTCGGCTTCAAGGTGCTGGAGTAGAACACGCCGAGCTGCGCTTTGCTGGAACCGCAGGTGCCGCAATCCAGATTGACCGGCGAGGCCGCCACAGTGATCGTGCAGGTGGCGATATCGGTCTTGCCCTTGGAATCGGTCACCTTCGAGGTGAAAGTGTAAGTGCCGGGTGTGGTCGGACTGCCGCTGATTACGCCGGTGGCGGCGTTCAGGGTCAGGCCCGCGGGTAGGGAACCTGCGTAGATCGAGTAAATGTACGGAGCGGATCCGCCGCTCGCGGCGAGCTGTACCGAGTACGACTGGCCGACGTAGACGCGGTTCGATCCGCAGGTGCCGCACTGGATATCGAGCGGGACGGCGACGATCGCGATCGTGCACGTGATGGTGTCGGTGGTGCCCTTGGAGTCCGTCACCTTCGCCGTGAAGGTGTAGGTGCCGGCGGTCGTCGGAGTGCCGCTGATCACGCCCGTGCCCGCGTTGAGCGTCAGGCCGGCGGGCAGGCTGCCGGCAGTAAGCGAGAAGGTGTAGCCGGCGACTCCGCCGGTCACCTGGAAGGTGGCCGAATAGGGCGAGCCGACGGTGCCGTTCCCGACCGAGCAGGATCCGCACTGGATATCGAGCGGTACGGCCGCGACGGTGATCGTGCAGATGTCGGTATCGGTGCGGCCCAGGCTGTCCTTCACCTGTGAGGTGAATGTGTAGGTGCCCGAGACGGTGGGCGTACCGGAGATCGCGCCGGTCGTGGTGTTGAGGCGCAGGCCGGTGGGCAGCGCGCCGCCGACGATCGAGAAGGTGACGCTGCCGGATGCGCCGGTGACGCTCAGCGTGTTGGAGTACGGCGCGCCCAGGATTGCCTTCCCGGACTTGCAGGCGCCGCAATCGAGGTTGATCGCCGAGCCGGTCACGTAGATGGTGCAGGTGGCGGTATCGGTGCTGCCGTTGGCGTCCTTCACGGTAGTGGTGAAGGTGTAGGTTCCGGGCGTGGTCGGCGTCCCGGTGATCGCGCCGGTGCCGGCGTTGAGGGTCAGGCCAGGGGGCAGGCTGCCGGTGGTGACGGTGTAGACGTAGGGTGCCTTGCCGCCCGTGATCGCGAAGGTGGCGGAGTATGCCGTGCCGGCCTTGACGGTGCTGTTGCCGCAGATGCCGCACTCCAGGTTGACCGGCGAACCGGCCACCGTGATGGTGCAGGTGGCGGTGTCGGTGAAGCCATCCGCGTCGACCACCTTACTGGTAAAGGTGAAGCTCCCGATCGCGGTCGGGGTGCCGGTGATCGCGCCGGTGGTGGGGTTCAGCGTGAGGCCGGTGGGCAGCGAGCCAGAGACGATGGAGTAGGTGTACACGGCGCGTCCGCCGGTCACGGTGAGCTTGGAGCTGTACGCGACGCCGACGCTGAGGTGGATGGAGCCGCAAGAACCGCAATCCAGATTGATCGGCGAGGGTGCGACGTAGATGGTGCAGCGCGCGGTGTCGACGATGCCGTTAGCGTCCACCACCTTCGACGTGAAGGTGTAGGTGCCGGAGGCCGTCGGGGTTCCGCTGATCACACCGGTGGTGGCGCTCAAGGTCACGCCCGAGGGCAGGGAACCGGATGATATCGAGTAGGTGTAGCCCGGCTTACCGCCGGTGGCCGTCAGGGCCGAGGTATACGGTGTACCGAGGGTGGCGCGATTGCTGCCGCAAGTTCCGCAGTCGAGATTCAACGGCGGGCCGGAGACGATGATCGTGCAGGTTGCGGTGTCGGTGCCGCCCATGGAATCGGTCACCACGGTGGTGACGATGTAGGTGCCCGGCGTGGTGGGGATGCCGCTGATGACGCCAGTGCCGGCGTTGAGCGAGAGTCCCAGGGGCAGTGCGCTGCCGGCGTCGAGCGTGAACACATAGCCGGTGCCCGTGCCGCCGGTGACGGTGAGCTTGGCCGAGTAGGCAACGCCGACGGTGGCTTTGTTCGAACTGCAGGTGCCGCACTGGAGATACGGAGGCACCGGCATGATGGTCAGGGTGCAGGAAGTGGCGCCGGTGGTCGCGATCGCGCCGTTCGAATCTTTCGCCTGGATCTTGTAGGAGAATGTGCCGAAGACGGTCGGGGTTCCGCTGATAACGCCCGTCGTGGCGTTGAGCGTGATGCCCGTGGGTAGCGCGCCGCCGACGATCGAGTAGGTATAGCTGCCGGTGCCGCCGGAGGCGACGACCTTCGAGCTATACGCAACGCCCTGCTGTCCGGTAGTGATCGGCGCGCAGATGACGGAGAGCGCCGGCGAGACGATGTTCAGCGTGCACGAAGTGGAGCCGGCCGTCGCGGTGTTGTTGTTGGCGTCGGTCACCTTGACGGTGAAGGAGAAGTGGCCGTAGACGGTTGGAGTGCCGCTGATCAGGCCGGTGGAAGCGTTGATCGAGAGTCCTGCGGGCAACGCGCCGACGATCGAGTAGAGATAGCTGCCCGTTCCGCCGGTAGCGACCGCGGAGGAGCTATAGGCAACA
>JAOAPT010000700.1 GCA_025463045.1 Candidatus Solibacter sp. | reverse complement strand
CCTTCGTGGCGTGCCGAGTCGGACGATGAAGATCGACATACCCTATTCTGGCGCGCCATGCTCGCGGAGGAGAGCGATCGTGCGGGCGTTCGAGCCTGGGAAATCCTTGCCGGGGAATCGCAGGGCGTAGCCAAGCGGAGTGCAGTCCACCACCTCATCCAGGCGCTCGTAGTGGCCGGGCAGTTTGGCGCGCACCGACAAATCGGCGCCCGCCCCGATCAACAACGCCGTCATCGCGAGACCGCCGTCCTCTCTTTGCGTGACTGCATGAAAGATCGGAGTCTGGCCCTCGAGTCCGCGATCGTTCGCCGACGCGCCGCGTGCGAGCAGCACGCGCGCCGACTCCGTCGCGCCGTATTCCGCCGCGACGTGCAACAGAGTCGCGCCGCTCAGCACGAGCCGCCGCGCGCCGCTCGCTCCGAAGTCGAGTTCGGGGAAGCGCCGGTGCACCAGTTTGGGATCTGCATCCAGTTGTGCCGCGAGCAGGTCCGGCCGCCCGCGAAGGATGTCGAGCACGCCCGGTCGGTCGTAGCGCGTCGTAGCACCGGCGGCGATCAGGATATCGATGCACGTGGCGAGTTCCTCCGAGCGCACATAGCTGCCGATCAGATAGTCGAGCGCTCCGGCCGGCTTCGCGCCGTGCTCCAGCAGCCATTGCAGGGACACCGGGTCGACCGTTTCGCACGGCGCAAACAGAACCGGAAAACCTTGGCGATTCCAATCGGCGTTCACGTCCGCGCCGTGTTGCACCAAAAGCTCCATCATCGGGATGCGCATACCATTGAGCGCCGCGCGCATCAGCGGACCATCGCCGCCCTGATGAACGTCGGACCCGTTTTCGATCATCCAGCGCGCCATCGCAAGCCGTTCCGGCGTGGGCGGTCCCCACGGCACGCGGCACTCGGCGACCCAGGTGAGCGGGCCGTTCTTCGCATACCCGAGCGGAGCGCGGTGCAACTCGGGATTGCGCGTCATGAGCCTCTGCACGCCGGCAAGATCGTTGCGATTGATCGCCTGCTTCAATTGCCCGAGCTCTTCAAGCGATTCGACGTGCTGCTTGAGCTTCGGCCAACTCGCAAATCCGTAGCGCCGGGCGATCTGGAACTGCGCGTCGGTAAGGGATGGTGCGCCGCCCGAGCGGAACAGGTCCTTGGCCTGATCCTTCAGATGACGAAGATTCGGACGTTCGGGAAGCGTTACGCGGTTTTCGTTCGACATGGCGAACTCCTTTCGACAAAGCGCCCGTCGTCCGCACCTCGGGCTGAAAGAAGTTTCGCTACAACGAAGTGAATTCGGGTGGGCTTCTACCCTTTCCGCTGACCGGATGCGTCCCTCACGCTCTCGCGATCATATCACTTCGTGCAGGATGCCATAATGAGGTTCGGAGGCTAGAGAGTGGCCACGTTGACATCGCCGGTTTCCATTTCCTTAGAGAACGAAAAGAACCCCTGGCTCGCCGCCGCCGCGCGCTTTGACGAAGCTGCGAAGCGGCTCAAGCTCGACGACGGAATGCGCAAAGTGCTCGGCACTTCGTCCAAGGAACTCACGGTGCACATCCCCGTGCAGCTTGACGATGGACGCATCGAAGTCTTCACCGGCTATCGCGTGCAGCACTCGGTGGCGCGCGGTCCCGCCAAGGGCGGCATCCGCTTCGCGCCCGATGTCACGCTTGATGAAGTGCGCGCGCTCGCGTCCTGGATGACGTGGAAGTGCGCGGTCGTCAACATCCCCTTCGGCGGCGGCAAGGGCGGCGTGATCTGCGATCCGAACATCCTTTCCGACACGGAACTCGAAAAGCTGACGAGGCGCTACACGGCGGAGATCATCGATTTCATCGGACCGGAACGCGACGTCCCGGCGCCTGACGTCAACACCAACGAGAAGGTGATGGCGTGGATGATGGACACCTACTCGATGCACGCGCGCCACACCGTCACCGCGATCGTCACCGGAAAACCGATGGCGCTCGGCGGGTCGCGTGGACGTCCCGAAGCCACCGGGCGCGGCTGCATGATGGTCACGCAGCGTGCGCTGCGGCTGATGGGTAAGCGCCCCGAAGACACGTCCGTCGTGATCCAGGGCTTCGGCAACGTGGGCGGCATGGCGGCGAAGCTGATGAGCGAGGTCGGCTTCAAAATCATCGCGATCGTGGAGTATGACGGCGCGGTCTACAATCCCAACGGGCTCGACATCATCGCCCTGCAAAGGCACCGCAAGGAGACAGGCTCGATCACCGGGTTCCCGGGCGGCGAGGACATGGATAAGACCGAGGCAATGTTCCTCGAATGCGACGTCCTGATTCCAGCCGCGACGGAAAACGTGATCACGTCGCAGAACGCACACCGCGTGCGCTGCAA
Organism: Candidatus Solibacter sp.; assembly: GCA_025463045.1. GTDB lineage: Bacteria > Acidobacteriota > Terriglobia > Bryobacterales > Bryobacteraceae > Solibacter. The sequence continues at coordinate 1,743 of JAOAPT010000700.1, read as the reverse complement.
GATTCTCTGCGAGGGCGCGAACGGCCCCACCACTCCGCTCGCCGACGAGATTCTCGCGGCCCAGAAGGTCTTCGTGATTCCGGATATTCTGGCCAACGCCGGCGGTGTCACGGTCTCCTACTTCGAATGGGTGCAGGATCGCCAGGGCTTCTTCTGGAACGAACAGCTCGTCAACAAACGGCTGCAGGAGATCATGGACGAAAGCTTCGACGCGATCGTGGAGTACGCGCAGCAGCACAACGTGAACAACCGCATCGCGGCCTACATGGTGGCGCTCGATCGTGTTGCCGTCGCCATCCGGCTCCGGGGCATCTACGCCTAGTATGCTGGTAGCAGCATACTAATGTCCGACGCCTCCACGCCGCTGATGCGGCAGTACAACAGCATTAAAGAGCAGGTGCCCAACGCCCTGCTGATGTTCCGCCTCGGCGATTTCTACGAGCTGTTTTTCGAAGACGCCGTGACCGCTGCGCGCGAGCTCGAGATTACCCTGACTGCGCGCAACAAGGAGAAGGGCACGGCGATCCCGATGTGCGGCGTCCCTTATCACGCCGCCGAAGGGTACATCTCGCGCCTCATTCAGAAGGGTTATCGGGTCGCGATCTGCGATCAGGTGGAGGACGCGAAACTCGCGAAGAAGCTGGTGCGCCGCGAGATCACGCGCGTCGTCACTCCGGGCACCGCGATGGATGCGAACCTGGTGCGCTCGCGCGAGAACAACTTCCTCGCCGCCGTCGGACGAAGCGGCGCGCGCGCCGCCGTGGCGCACGTCGATATCTCGACGGGCGAGTTCAAGGTCACGGAACTCGAGCCCGAGGAAGTCGCCGGCGCGCTCGAACAACTGGGCGCGCGCGAGGTGCTCTTCCCCGGCGACCTGCCGCTGTTGACCGGCGAAGATCGCGGGCAGTTGCGCTTTGTGCGCACCGAACTTGAAGACTGGGTCTTCACGCACGACTACGCCGACCGCACGCTGCGCGACCACTTCCACCTGCTCTCGCTCGATGGCTGCGGGCTCGGCAGCCGGCCGGCAGCGGTGGGCGCCGCGGGAGCCATTCTCCATTACCTGCGCGACACGCAGCGCGCCGCACTCGATCATGTCGACCGGCCCACGTTCTACGATCGTGCCGATTCAATGGTGCTCGACGCCGTTACGGTGCGCAATCTGGAATTGATCGAGCCGTTGTTCGCCGCCGATGCCGGCGGCATGCAGGCGCAGCCTACCGTGCTCGGCGTGCTCGACCAGACGCAGACCGGCATGGGCGGGCGGCTGCTGCGGCAGCGGCTGCTGCGGCCTTCTATGAATCGCGCGGAGATCGAGCAGCGGCTGGACGCCGTGGGCGAGTTGCAGCAACAGACGATCCTGCGCGCGGAGTTGCGCAAATGCCTCGGCGGGATTCTCGATCTGGAGCGGCTGCTGGCGAAGGTGACGCTCGGGTCGGCAGGTCCCCGCGACGTGCTGGCGCTCGGGCGGTCGCTCGAGAAGGTCCCAGTACTAAAGCGCTGCTTCGACACACATCAGGCGGAGCGCCTGCGCAATCTGCACGAGCGGCTCGACGAACTCACCGACGTCGCGAGCCTGATTCTGGATTGCATCGCGGACGAGCCGCCGCTCAATTTGGTGGATGGTGGGACAATCCGCGCGGGCTTTCATCCGGAGCTCGACGAGCTGCGCGACCTGAGCCAGAACGGCAAGCAGTACATCGCGCATATCGAGGCGCGCGAGCGGCAGCGAACGGGCATCGC
>JAOAPT010000696.1 GCA_025463045.1 Candidatus Solibacter sp. | reverse complement strand
ACGGCGGAGGATCCGTCCGCATGCCTTTCAGAAACAGCCTGCCCTGCGCGTCGGGAACGTACACTGTCGGACGCACGGAGTCGTGCGGGCTCTTCGCGTCCTCCATGTCCGGCGCCACTCCCACCACTTCGAAGAACGGTCCCGCCGCAGCCGACAGCCGGATGCGCTTGCCAATCGCCTCCTCGCCCGGCCAGTATCGGCGCACCAAATCCTGATTCACCATCGCCACCGGCGGAGCACCCTGGCGATCCTCTGCCGTGAACGCCCGGCCGCGCACCGCCGCCGCTCCCACCGTCCGGAAGAACTCCGTCGAGATCACGTTGTAGTCCGCGTGCGGCGCCGACGGACCGGGTACCGCTTCCCGGCCTTCCACCGCGAGCGGAAAGAATCCCACCCCATTCGAGAGCGGCATCGCCGTCGCTGACGCCACCGACGTCACCTGCGGCATTCTCGCAATGCGCTGCCGCAGATTCTCCTGGAACGCCATCGTCCGCGCCTCATCGTACCCCTGCATGTTCAACCGCATCGCCGCCCCGATCAACCGCGTCGCGTCGAACGCCGGACCTTGGAACGCGCCGCGCTGTACCTGCCGCACTGTCACGCCCGCGCCCAACAACAACATCAGCGAGACGGCCAGCGGCACGATCACCAGCGCGTTGCGGGCGGTCCAAATCCTTCGCGATTGGCGCTCCGCCGCGCCGCTCGCGTGCATCGCCTGCGTCAGGTCCGTCCGCGTCGCGTTCAGCGCCGGAGCCAGCCCGAATGCGAGGCCCGTCGCCACCGCGAGAGTCAACGCATACAGCACCACCAGCGGCTCCAGCTTGAGGTCGAACGTCAGCCCCGGCGCGCTGATCGTCACCATCAGCCACCTCGCCAGCCACTGCGAGAACAGCAACCCCAGTACCCCTCCGCTCATCGCCAGCAGCATGCTCTCCGTCAGCAATTGCGCCACCAGGCGCGCCCGGCTCGCCCCCAGCGACAACCGCACGCCGATCTCCCGCTGCCGCACCGCGGCACGCGCCAGCAGCAGGTTCGCCAGGTTCGAACACGCGATCAGCAGGATCATGGATACCGCGATCGTCACCGCCGCCACCAACGCCATCATCTCCTTCCGCTTTTCAGGATTGTCCCCGCCCGGTGTCACCACCACGCCGCCTTCGCCTGGATTCGCCGGGGCGTTCTGCCGCATCGCACTCACCAGGACGTCCACTTCTGCCTGTGCCTGCCGCGCCGTGATGCCGGGCCGAAGCAGCGCGTCCACCCTCAGCCAGCGCTCCGCCGCGTCGTGCAGCCGCTGCTGTCCCAGCGGCAGATAGATATCCGATGAATCGCCGCGCCCGAATCCCGCGTCTGCCACGCCGATGATCGTGAATGCGTGCGCGTTGAGCGTCACCGTCCGCCCCAGCACCCCCGGATCGGATCCGAACCGCCCCTTCCAGAACCGGTAATTGAGGATCGCCGCCGGCGTTCCTCCCTCCCGTTCCTCCTCAGTCGAGAAACTCCTGCCGAGCGCCGGCTGCAGTCCCATCGCCGCCAGAAAATTTCCCGTTTCATACCGCCCCTGCACCTCCTCCGGCTCGCTGCCGGACAAGAGGCCCAACAGGAAATGCTCCCGCCCAGACTCCGCCGTCACCGCGCGCATCGTGGTCGCGCGATCGCGGAAATAACCGTACTCTGCGTACGAAAAATCCCCTCCCGCACGCCCGTTGATTACCCGCGTGAGCCCTACATACGAGGCCGCATCCCGCTGCCCGCCGCTCTCTTGCAGCGAGGCGTGGACCAACGTGAATATCGTCGTACTCACCGCGATCCCGAGCGCCAGCCCAAGCACTGCCAGTACCGTAAACCGCGGGTCCTTCGCCAGCACTCGAATCGCAAAGCGAACATCGCGCACGAAGTGAGTCCAGAGCATCCAGCGCCCCGATTCGTAGAATCGTTCCTCCGCCCGCGTCCGGTTTCCGAACGCGCGTCGCGCCGCCATCGCCGCATCGCCTGGCGTCAGCCCTTCCGCCCGCAGTTGATCGGCCTCCAGATGCTCGTGCGCTTCTATCTCCGCCCGAAAATCCTCGGGCTTCCGCTTAGCCCTCATGCTCCTAACCCTCCTGATTCTCAGGTCCCAACACACGGCCGATCGCCGCCGCTAGCTTCCGCCACTGGCTCGTCTCGCGCAGCAATTGCTTGCGCCCCGCCTTGGTCAGTTGATAAAACCGCGCCCGCCGGTTGTTCGACGAAGTGCCCCACTCCGCCGAAATCCAGCCCTGTTCCTCCAGCCGCTGCAGCGCCGGATAGAGCGTCCCGTGGTCCACCAGCAGCACGTCGTCCGACTGCTGCTGAATCGCCCGCGCGATCCCTTGCCCATGCTGCGCGCCAAAAATCAGCGTGCGCAAAATCAACAGATCGAGCGTCCCCTGCAGTAGTGGAATTCGTTCTTCGTTCGAATCTTGGGTAGACATTCCACCTGAGACTACGCCTCTTCGGGTAGAATGTCAACCCATATGTTCAAATTTGGTGGTGCACGGTCGAAAGCTTACCCGGGCAGTCTCAAGAGCCCAGGTGGGCGAAGAAGATCCGCGATCCGATATGAAATATCGGCTGTCGCCAAATCCCTTCTCCCCTTTCTTATCCGCGTTCATCGGCGTTCATCGGCGGCTAAAGAAGTTTGGCACTAACGAACCCCACCACTTCTGCCGATTGCCGGCGAATCGTGGAGCGCAACCACCAGTGCAGCGTTACTTCTTCGGCATGGGCTGGAATCCCGGCTCGCTGGTCGGAGGCACGATATTCTTCAGCCGCATGTACGTCACCATGTT
>JAOAPT010000581.1 GCA_025463045.1 Candidatus Solibacter sp. | reverse complement strand
GGCGGAACTCTATCGTCAGAAGGGAGACCCGGCCGGCGCCGCTCTGCATACTAAGGAAGCGGACAAGCTCGAGAAAGGCCAGAGGTAGGACTGTCCAGGTCTGACGATTCTTCAGAGCCGGATGCGGTGCAGCAGCTCGGCAAACCCGAGTCGCCGCAAAACGCGTCGAAGGCCGGACCGGAGCAATGCCAGCATCAATTTCTTGAGCTGTGCAGAGGTCCAGGCCCAGGGTGAAGTTCCTCCCTATCCAGGCTCTTCTGGCCAAGCCGCCCGGGTTGAGGAACCCATCTCACCATGAGAACATCGTTCCTTATGCAGCGCCCCTCTCCGTCCTCGCCCGCCGTAGCGTTCTGCTCCGCGGCCGCAATCTTATTGAGCCGTAGGATGCCGAGCGTGTGCTCGCCAAGCCTTGCGCCAGGGGGCGGCAGAGGACCAGCCTTGCGCTCGCCGGAGATCGTGGACGACCAGAAGGTCACGTTCCGGTTGAGAGCCCCGAACGCCACCGAGGTGGCCGTCAATGGCGACTGGCCGGCAAGGCCGCGGCGTCAAGATGACCAAGGACGACGCAGGAGTCTGGTCGGCGACCGTCGGACCCTTAACGCCCGAATTGTGGGCCCACACGTTCAGTGGCGCCGGGATCCGGCAAGGCCGCTTGTGGCGCGTGGGTCCGCCCAGGAATCGATAGACCGGAGCCCGGCAGGACTTGCCGGCGATATCGGGCCGCGCCATGTCGAGAGCGCCTGTGCCGGGCGAAGACCGGTCGATGGCGGCGTACATCATCGCCGACCTGCCAGCCACTCCTGCTGCAACGCTTTCGAATCGCGGTCCGCGGCATCGGCGCACTCGGCCCAGCCCGGAACGGATCTTCACCCGAAAAAGCTGTGCCGGCTGCCGGAGACCGGCTCCTGCACGGGATACTAGCGCATCTCCGCGATCGTATGCTCTCCCGATAACGCGATTGCCTGCGGTGCGAACGCGGCCTGCAAAACGCATCCTGCGATCGATGATGTTCGGCACAATTAGTCTCCGTTCAATCCCCGAACAGGAGACGCCTGTGCTCGGAAAGAGGGACGCTCAAAGCCATATCATCGCCGGAGAACGAGTGTCAAGAGCGCACTCCAAGCAGGATGCGCCGCATGAGCGCCGGGCGCTACGGGAGGGCGTACGCCAATAGCGAGTTGCCGCCCGTCACGAGCAGGTACTGTTTGCCATCGAACTCGACGGTCGCCGGAGCGCCGCCCATCCGGCCGATATTCTCGTGCCAGACGACCTTACCGTCGCTGGATCGAAGGGCCAGCAAGTTGCCCGTGGCGTCGCCGGTAATTGTCAGGTCGGCATCCGTCGTGAGGACACCCGCCGAGGAACTGCCTCGCGGGTACGCGTGTTCCCAGACGATCTTCCCGGTCTTGTAGTCGATGGCGCGGAGGAAGCCCTTTCCCGCGATCCCGTAGTCAGCGCCGGCCCAGCCGTATGCGCCGTGCTCAGGCTTGTAGAAGTAGATGCCGTAACCATCCTTTGCGTTGACGATAAGCAGCCCCGTCTTCGGATCGAAGCTCGGCGGCCAGAAATTGGTCGCGCCGCCTTCATCGGGCGCGATCAGAGCACCGTCCTTGCGCGGCTCCTTGGCGGGATTCGGAATAGGACGGCCCTGCTCGTCGATGCCTTTGCTCCAGTTGACCGCCGCGAAGGGCTTGGTCAGCAGGTTCTTGCCGTTCGTCCGGTCGAGGACGAAGAAGTAGCCGTTGCGCGACGCCTGCAGCAGCATCTTACGCGGCTGGCCGTTGAAGCTCCCATCGATAAGCACCGGGACTTCGGCCGCGTCCCAGTCGTGCGTGTCGTGGGGCGAGACTTGAAAGCCCCACGCAAGTTTGCCGGTGTCCGGGTTGAGCGCGACGATGCTGCAAGTCCACGGGTTATCGCCGGGACGCGCGTCGCCATTCAGCACCGGCGTGGGATTTCCGGTGCCTACGAACATCAGGTTCAGATCCGGATCGTAGGTGCCGGTATTCCACATCTGTCCGCCGGTCGCGCCACCGCTGCTCTTGTCGCCCGCGCCCGGAGGCGGCGTGCTGTAGAACGTCCACTGCGGCTTCCCGGTGTCGGCATCGAAGGAGCGCAGGGTGCCGGGAAGATTATCGAAATCGCCCGCGACGCCGACAATCACGTGATTGCGGATGATCAGCGGCGCGTTGGTAGACCAGAAGCCTTTCCCGGAGTCGGCAATCAGAGTGTCCCATTTGACCTCGCCGTTCCCGGCGTTCAACGCGAGCAGGTGGCAATCGGGCGTGGTGAGGTAGACCGTGTCTTTGTAAATCGCCGCGCCGCGGTGCCCGATGTGGAAGGCGTTGTTCTTGGTGTGCTGATGATGCCAGACTTCCTTGCCGGTGCGCTCGTCGATGGCCCAGAGATTGTCGGGCGCGGTGATGTAAATCATCCCGTTGGCCACGATCGGCGATGCCTTGAGTTGCTGGCTCGCCTGGAATTTCCAGACCTGTTTGAGCTTCGAGATATTTTCCGGCGTGATCTCGGTCAGCCTGCTGTGCCGCTCGCCGGTGTAGTCGCCGTGATAGGTGAGCCACGAGTTCGCGGGCGGGTTGAGCAATAGTTTCGGGTCTACAGACTGTGCGCCGGACGGCAGGGCGGCGGCGCAGAGCAGGGTCGCGATTCCAATTTCGAGGCGCATGGGTCTATTTCAGAGTCTCCAGATAGGCGTAGACGTTGTGCATGTCGGCGTCCGTGTATTTTCCGAGCTGGTCGAAATGGGCGGCGAGCGGGTCCTCGACCTTCACCTTGACGGCACTCCGCTGATAAGTCTGCCGCGCGCCCAGCGGGTCGAGTACGGTGACGCTGAAGTCGTCCTCGGCTACGGCCGGTGCTACGACTGTCTGGTCCGAGGGTAGGGTGAAGGTCGCTTTTCCGCCCGCGGCAGCCGGCCCCTGCCCTGCCGGATAGAGGATCCGGCGCAGAAGATTCAGCCCCTGATATTTCTTCCCGACGCCGGCGAGGTCGCCCGTCGGCGAGTGGCACGACGCGCACTTGCCTGCACCTTGGAAGTACGCCCGACCGTCGGCGACGTTGCCGGTGGCGAGGTCGGAGGGCTCGACGGAGCGGCGCCCGCCTCCAAGTTCCGCGAACTTGTCCATCTGCGTATGCAGGAACGCGACGATCGCATTCAGTTCGCCTGGCGTAACGCCCGGAAAGGCCGGCATGCCAGCGTTCGGGCGGCCCGCGCGAACGACGGGGGCTAACTTATCGCCCTGCGAGTCCTGCGCCACGAGTTCGGCGCGAGTGAGGTCGGGTCCGGTCTCGCCCCCCGCGGCGTCCTTGCCGTGGCAGAAGCCGCATTGGGAGCCGAACCGCACTTCGCCCTCGCGAATCTGGTCGGCGGAATACTTCTGAGGTGTCGCGGACTTCGGCCGGGCTTGGGATGCCGGGCTCTGTGTGGAAGCCGGTCGGGGCGGCCGCGTCTGGGGATTTGGTGCCTGCCCGAAGGCAATTGAAGCGATAGCGAGAAGCGTGACTGTCTTCATTTTGCGGATTCGCCAATCATATCAGTATCCGAACCGCCCGCCTGAGGTGCCAGAGAGCGTTCCCGGGCAACTGTAACGGCTTCATCGACCCGGATATGTTCGACGCGGAGGTCTGGAAACCTGTCGCCCGCAAGGCCGAAATGGAATCGACGCGCTTCCACGACCTTCGGCATCTCTTCGGGACCGAATTGATCGCCAACAACGAGCTGCCGCCTACGTAAGGGACCAGATGGGTGTTCCAGCATCAAGGTGACCTTCGACACGTTCCCAGGACGGGGAAAGGAAGCGAGCGACCGCTACGAGAAGTCGATGGAGGACGCGCAGCAAAGACCGAAGGAGGATGTTAGCAATTGAGGGTGAAAGGAAGCGAGGTAAAGATGCGACCAATTGAAAAGACGGCTACACCGCCTGGTTTAATCAATCCGCGGCGATTCTCGCAAATGCTCCCGATGTCGAGAAGGCTTGGACGGCTCAGCTCACTGCGCTGCTTGGAATCCTGCAACACTCATCCACCACGCCCACAGTTGCGCAGAATTTTCTGGACGCGCTCTCCCGCTGTGACTCCATCTCACGCCGCGATCAGGCCTCTATGATATACTGGCCCTGCGAGTATATCTATGCAGGTTTCGAAATGGGGCAATAGCTTGGCGGTCCGCCTGCCGCAAGCCGTAGTAGAGGCGCTGCAACTCAAAGAGGGCGATGAGATCGAGATTTCGGTTGCGGGTGCACGCGAGTTTGTAGTCGATCGCGACCGACGCCGCGAGAGGGCGCTCGAAATCCTCCGGAACAGCAACTGGAAGTTTCCTGCTGGCTGGAAGTTTGACCGCGAGGCGGCCAACCAGCGGGACGATGGCCAGGGAATCGAAGACGGGCGAGAAATCGAGGGACACTCGTATCGTAGTTCGCCGCGCGGGCGTCGGCGCGCCGGATGAGCCCGTTTTTCGATACCAATGTCCTCTTGTATGCCGTGAGACCTGCAGATCCACGGGCCGAGCGCGCTCGGCTTCTGCTCGCGGACGGTGGGATCATCAGCGTGCAGGCGCTCAACGAGTTCACCAACGTAGCTCGACGCAAATTAGGGCAGCCCTGGGGCGAGATCAACGAAAAGCTCGGCGCCGTCCGCGCCCTGTGCGAAGTCAAGCCTCTCACTGTAGCCACGCACGAGCGCGCGCTCACCCTTGCGGAGCGTTATGGTTATCAGATCTACGACGCGCTGCAAGTGGCTAGCGCGCTCGAGAGCGGCTGTAGCATTCTGTACACGGAGGATATGCAGCACGGGCAGCAACTCGAGGGACTCACGATTCGCAATCCGTTTGAAGCGGAGGGGAAGTAGCCGTGCCCGATTCCGCGGTAGTGTCGCAGAACGGTGTACTCCGCAAAAATGTCGACTGACGCCTCGGACGTTCGGTCGGCGACGTCCTGCTCCAGTTTGCTGAACAACGTCTTCGAGGGTGACGTGCCCCTGATCCATGACGATGCGTACCGGCTTTTGCTACTCATACCATTTCGGCGTGGTTTTCAGGCGAAGCATCCTTAGTTTTTTGGGCCGAGTCCTTCGCTGCAAGCAGTTTCTTCTCTATTTCCTCAGACTGCAGCAACTGTCTGCCGTCACTATCGGTGCCGGACATCGCCATACATGACCAACATCATCGAGCAGTACCAGCGCTTCATTAAAAAGCGGATCACGGCAACACTCGGTTTCCGTTAGGTGGAGGGCGCCTGTCGAACGATCGAGGCTTATTAGGCGATGCATGGAATCCGAAAAGGGCAGGTCCGCTGCGTCGCCAAGAGCGATCCGGTGCGCAGCGCCAATTCATCCACGCCATCATGGGGATAAGCTGCGCTAAACAGTATTCCGCCTGAAACGAAGTGATATGATGCGTCACTACGTACCAGCAATAACCACAGCCTTTCCGATCCCAACAATTTCGGGGACTGCCGTGGCGAGACTGCGCACACGCCACTCAGACGGGAGATACAGCCATGACCGAGCCGGACCGGGGAGCCACGAAAGGTCGCACTCCTGCCGCTGATTCTCGGGACTCCGCGAATGATTCGCCCGCCCCCGACCGGAACTCCCATCGTCTGCCTGCGGTCAGTCTCCCGAAAGGCGGCGGCGCGATCCACGGTATGGGCGAGAAGTTTGGAACCAATCCGGCCACCGGCACAGGCTCCATGTCCATTCCTTTGCCGTCGAGCCCCGCACGTGGCGAGTTTGGACCGAAGCTCTCCCTCAACTACGACTCCGCATCCGGCAATGGCTCTTCGGCTTTGGTTGGAGCCTCGGGCTGTCTGCCGTCACCCGCAAGACCGACAAGGGACTGCCTCGTTATCGTGATGCGCTCACCGTGGCCGGCGACGATGATCAGTCGGATGTTTTCCTCTTGTCCGGGGCCGAGGATCTTGTCCCAGTTCTCGACGACACCGGCAATCGCATCTCGTTTCGCCGCACCCTGCACACGGTCGACTATCGGGTTTACATTTACCGCCTCGCATCGAGGGCCTGTACGACCTGAAAGCGCGTTAATTAATTAGGCAAGGTCGGAAGACGTGGTCTCGAGGGAATGCGCCGCCAGTCCCGCAGTTTCGAGGAAATGTCCGATTCTGGCGATATAGGCGCGCACTGAGCGTTTCGCCTCAGTGGACGACCAACCCAATTCGCTGCCCATGAGTTCGGCCGTCGCCGGCGCCGCTTCAAGAGCCAGACGCCAATCGTAGAGTTCCAATCCAATGCGACGGGCCAGGACATCTTCGAGTGTGGCCGCCATTTCCTGCCGCACCGCATACACCACTTCGGCGCGAAGGGGCGCGGCGCCCTCCACCAGTGGAAGCAGAAGATCCGGCTTCCCGGCAGCCAGTTGAAGGATTTCAGAAGAGGCCATGCCGAACTTGCCTGCCAAATGCTGCGCGGTGGCTTCTGGAATCCCGTGCACGTTCGCCATGGTGCGCCAGTACCCCGCGCTATACCCTTGCGAGCCAAACAGGCGGTGGCCCGCGGTGACGCATTCGCGGGCGGGCGCTCCCAGTTGTTCCTGCACACGATCGATGGTCTTCTGCGCCATCAACCGGTAGGTGGTCCACTTGCCGCCGAGGATACTGATCAGGCCGCTGGCCGGGTCGACTTCCACTTCGTCGTCGCGGATCAGGCTCTTGGTGTCCCTGGATTTGCCGCCGCAACGCACGAGCGGACGGACGCCGGCGAAGCCGCTGACCATGCGATCCGCGGAAAGGGGGCGATCCAGGTACGGGTTAACCTGTCGCAGCAGATAGTTGATCTCATCCCGGGTGACCACCATTTCCGCCTCGGGCGGTGCTGCGTCGTCGGTGGTTCCTACCAAAAGCCTTCCCTGGTAGGGAATGGCAAAGACAACCCGGCCGTCTTCCGTTTTGGGTACCAGCAGCGAGTCCGCTTGCCAGACTCCATCAAGCGGAAACAGAAGATGCACGCCTTTGCTGGGTGAGAGCCGCGGTTCGGTGTTTGTTGAAGCCAGCCGCCGAACGGTATCGGAGAAAGGACCGGTGGCGTTGACGAAGGCGCGGGCGCGGACCGCGAAGGACCTCTGGGATAGGCGATCGCCCACCGCCGCGGATTCGATTCTTCCATCGCGTGCCTTGTCAAACCCGACAACGCGGGCGTAGTTCAGGGCGCGACCGCCGTTGCGGACGAGGGTGTTGACCAGGGCCATGGCGAAGCGGGCGTCATCGAACTGCCCGTCGGCATAGGACACGGCGCCGACCAGGCCGGCGCGTTTCATTGCCGGGATGCGGCCGAGCGCCTGCTTGCGGGAGACAATGCGGCTGGGAGTCAGGCTGTTGCGTCCCGCGATCCAGTCGTACATCTTCAGGCCTGCCGCGTAGTACAGTTGGTCGGTGCGGCTGAAACAGGGCACGAGGAATTGTAGGGTTCGCGCCAGGTAGGGAGCATTTTGAAGGATCAGGGCGCGCTCCCGCAAGGCGTGCCTGACCAAGCGGTACTGGCCGAGATCGCGGTCCGCGACGGCGGCTTGGAGATAGCGAATGCCGCCGTGGGCCATTTTGGTGGACGCTGTGGAAGTACACGACGCAAAGTCGCCCGCCTCCACCAGCACTGTGCGCAAGCCGCGCAACTGCGCATCGAGGGCGCAGCCGGCTCCGGACGCTCCACCCCCGATGACACAGAGATCATAGGTTTCGGATTGCAGTTGCCGGAGAGTTTCGGAGCGCATGAGGAGATACTTGTCTAGACAGCATTAGGCTACATCGCATTGCGCGATCAGTCAAGCCACCCGTGGTTTTGGTGCCCTGTTTGATTATCGACGGAGCGCCCGGCATATAAGGAAGCGGGGTCGAGGCCCTATGTGCTGTCTAGACAGAACCATGTGCTCTGCCAAGACGGGCTAGAATGAGCAATGAACGCGCGTGACCTTCTGCGCGGGAGTTCCTCGAGACATGAGTAAGAACGCAGGTGTGTACCTGGACATTGCCGACGCCATTCGCCGCGATATCGTGTCTCAGGAACTGGCGCCGCATACGAGACTGCCGTCCGAACCCGAATTGGCCGTGAAGTATCGCGCCGCGCGAGCCACCGTGCGGCGGGCACTGGCGAAATTGCAGGACGAAGGGCTGATCTATTCGCGCCAGGCAGTGGGTAGTTTTGTTGCGGAACCGCGGGTAGAACAGGACCTCGATCACCTCACGAGCTTTACGGAGTTCATGGTCTACCGGGGAATGAAGCCGGGTTCGCGCTTGATTGAGACCGGGACACAGGAAGTCACCGATCCCGAGTCTCCGATTCTGCACTATCTGGGATTGCGTGCAGGCGCGAAGGTTCTGCACATTCGCCGCCTCCGGCTGGGTGGGCGGGAGCCGCTGGTGATTGCCAGCACGTGGCTGCCGGAGGCGAGGTTCCCGGATTTCTGGCAGCACGATCTGGCCAGCAAGTCGGTCTACGAGATCATGGGGGAGTCGGGGCACAAGCCGACGGACGCTATCCAGACGATCGAGTCCGTCACGCTGAATGAGGTGGACGCGAAACTCCTGGCGTTGTCCACCGGAGCTCCGGCCTTGCGCATCTGCCGTGTGGCCTACGCGAGCGGGCTGCCGGTGGAGTATGCGATCGATCTATATCGCGGAGATCGCACCAAGTTCCGCGTGCGATTGGGGGTTCTCGAAAAGCGGCTGTCGGCGCAAATTCATAGCGAACAGATTGCGATTTGAGATTGGAAGTCCTATCTGTCTAGACAGCCTCAAGCTACGATGTACTTGGCGTTGAAGCGCGCTAAGCATCATCATCTTGTGGTATTTTCGCCAGCCTCACCCTGGAAGATCTCAGTTGACAAGTGCCAGAAACGATGATAATTCTTGATCCTGTCTAAACAAGTTTAGGCGGTTGTCGAAGGAGATCTCGTGAATTACGACTTGCGCGCCGCGAGCATCGGTCTATGCCGGGCGGCCCTGTTAGCGGTATTGCTTTTGCCTTCATCGCTGCATGCCCAGTTCGATACGGCAACAATATTGGGCGTAGTCCACGATAGCAGCGGAGGCGTAATGCCGGACGTGGCCATCACGGTCCGGAATACCCAGACGGGCAGCAGCGCCACTGCCAAGAGCGACGAGCTCGGCAATTATCAATTCGGCAACCTCCGCATCGGCAACTACCAGATCACCGCCGAAAAAGCGGGGTTTTCCAAGGCCGTCGTTCAGAGTATCGATCTGGTGGTGAACGCCAGGCAGCGCGTTGAGATCAACATGCAGGTCGGAGCGGTGGCAGACCAGGTGGTGGTGGCAGGCGCGGTCCAATTGCTCGAAACGGATTCCAGCGAGCGCGGGCAAGTGGTCGAGGGAGAGCAGATCGAGAGCTTGCCCTTAAACGGCCGCTCTTACGCAAATCTGGCGCTGCTGGCGCCCGGCGTCGTGGAATCGAACCAAAACGGCGTGGGCACCACGGGGCGCGAAGGTTCGTTCAACATTAACGGACTGCGGAATACCTACAACAACTTCCAGTTGGACGGCGTGGACAACAACGCATATGGGACGAGCAACCAGGGATTCTCGAATCAGGTGGTGCAGGTTTCGCCGGACGCCGTCGCCGAGTTCAAGGCGCAGACGAACACTTACAGTGCCGAGTACGGCCGGAGCGGCGGCGCGGTGATCAATGCTACCTATCGCAGCGGGACCAACCAGTATCACGGCAGTCTCTGGGAATTCGAGCGGAATACGGCCCTGAACGCCCAAGGCTTTTTCCAGCCGACTGGAGGAGTCAAACCTTCGCTGATCCGGAACCAGTTCGGCTTCACCGGAGGCGGCCCCATCAAACGCGATCGCACCTTCTTCTTTTCGGACTATGAAGGTTTCCGGCAGATCCAAAAAACCTTGGTTTATTCGACCATTCCGACGGCGGCACAGCGCAGCGGCATTCTGACGGTTCCGGTAGTGAATCCGTTGACAGGAGTCAGCTATGCGGCAGGTACGACGATTGGCATGACGGATTTTGCACGTAAGGTGCTCAGCGAACTGCCTGAAGCGAACGTGCCCGGCGCCTCGAGCAGCAACTTCCAGAAGGCTGTGCCGAACCGCAGCTATTACGATAAATTCAATCTGCGCCTGGACCACAAGGTCAACGACAACCTGACCCTCTTTACGCGACTCGGCCAGCAGAAGAACCACGCGTTCGAAGCGCCGAATATCGCCGGGCCCTCGGGCGGCAATCAGAACGGGCAGATCCGTGTACTCGCGCAGCAGTTGGTCAGCGGCGCCACGCTGGTCCTTTCCAACGTGGGAGTGCTGGAAGCGCGCCTGGGAATCTCGCGCATGGAGGCGGGCAAGAATCCTCCGGGCATCGGTGGCGCCAACATGAGAGTGCTCTACGGCATTACCGGCCTGCCGGAAGACGATCCGACGCTGACCGGTGGTTTGACGCCCCAAAGCATCACGGGCTATACCCAGATGGGCCGGCAATCTACGAATCCCCAGTTCCAGAATCCGTTCACCGTGAACCCCCGCATCAGCTACGCGCGGAACATGGGTCGGCAGACCCTGAAGATCGGCGGCGAGTACATGGCGATCAATACCGATGTGCAGGATACTAATCCGCTCTACGGCCTGGATACGTACAGCAGCCAGTTCAGCCGTCCGGCCGGCCGTGCCTCCAGCAATCTGTATAATCTGGCGGATTTCATGTTCGGGGCGCGAACGCAATACGAACTGGCCAACCCGGTCGTCGCGGTTATGCGACAGCGCGGCTACTTCAGCTACCTGCAGGACGATTTCCGGGTCTCCTCATGGCTGACGCTCAACATGGGCGTTCGCTACGAGTACGTGACTCCCTACTACCATGCCGACGACCTGATGTCGAATTTCGATCCGGCGACCAGGAGCATCGTGCGGGCGAAGCACGGGTCGATGGCGGAACGCGCGCTGGTCAACCCCGATCGGAACGATTTTGCTCCGCGCTTTGGGTTCGCGCTCCAGCCCCGGAAGGACATGGTGATTCGCGGCGGCTACGGCATCGGCTACATCCATTTCAACCGGTTGGCGAGTGCGGGCCTGTTGGGCACCAACTATCCCGAAGTCACGCGGTCTACGATCACGCAGAGCACGACAACGACTAACGCCGCTGGCGCGACTGTGGCGCTGCCGCTGTGCACGGGCAACAACTTTGCAAACTGCTTCCGCGCCACGCAACAAGGCTATCCGACCGAACTGCCCAACACGGTGCTGCTCTATATCCCGAAGAACACGCGTAGCGGCTACGTCCAGAACTGGCAACTCTCGGTACAGGGCCGGCTCAGCAGCCGCACCTTATTGGACATTGCGTACGTTGGAAATCATTCAACCAAACTGCCATTGCTCGCGGATTTGAACCAGGCGCGCGTGCCGCTACCCGGAGAAAACGCCAACGCAACGCTGGACGCGCGTAGACCGTATCAGGGCTATGGCACCATCTCGATGGTCTGGCCCGTCGGCATGTCCATCTATCACGCATTCCAGGCCAAATTTGAACATCGCGCCGGCAAAGGCGTCTACATCCTCAACTCATTCACCTGGTCGAAGGCGATCGACAATGCGAGCCAGGTTTTGGAGGAGCCAAACGGAAGCACTGGGACGCCGCAGAACCTGTACAACATTGCAGCCGATCGAGGCCTTTCCGGTTACGATGTGCCGCTGCTCAATACCACCAGTTTCGTCTGGCAGTTGCCCGTAGGAAAAGGCCACCGGCTGGGAGGTAAATTCGGTCCGCTGCTGGAGGGCGTCTTCGGCGGCTGGCAGATGAGCGGGATCAATACGATGCGCAGCGGGCGCACTGTGAATATGCGCTACGACACGTCCGGACCGACGCCGGTCACCGCCGGCCTGGCGACCTTTCTGGGTGGAGTGACGCTGCGGCCTAACGTCCTGGGCGACCCCATGGCGCCGGAAGATGTGCGATCGATCGACAACTACTTCAACAAGGCAAACGTCGTACTCCCGTCGGAGAACCAGCCGTTCGGGACCGCTGGACGCAACATCGTGCGCGGCTATCCGTTCTATCAACTGGATGGCGGAGTCGAGAAGCGCTTCGCAATTCCTGTACGCGACAAGATGTACATCAAGTTCCGCGCGGAAGCCTTCAATCTATTGAACAAGACGAACTTCGGCGCGCCCAACGGCGATCGGTCGAGCGGTTCCTTCGGCACGATCCGGTCCACGTACGTGGCCCGCCAGATACAGATGGCATTGAAATTGGTCTTCTGAAATGCGAAAACCCGTCAACGTATTCACTCTCGGACTGGTTGCCGTAGGCTTGGCCGGTGGAGCCGATTCGCCGCAGCGCGCGGTCGCTGTGATTTCGATCGACGGCATGCGTCCGGATCACGTGCTCGAGGCCGATCGGCACGGGCTCAAGATTCCCACTCTGCGCCGCATCCTGCGCGAGGGAGCGCACGCAAGCGCCGTGCGCGGCGTGCTGCCGACGGTGACCTATCCCAGTCACACGACGATGCTGACCGGCGTGTGGCCCAGCAAGCACGGGATCTACATGAACCTGCCGTTCGATCCGGAGCGCCGCAATCAGGACGGCTGGTATTGGTACAGCGAGGACATCCATGCTCCGACTCTATGGGAGGCTGCGTCGCGGGCAGGCTATACCGTGGGCAGTATCAGTTGGCCGTCCAGTATCGGCGCGCCGGGCGTGCAGTTCAACATTCCCGAATTCTGGCGCGCTTCGACCACCGAGGACCTGAAGCTGCTCCACGCGATCTCCACCCCCGGACTGGTACAGGAATTTCAGAAAATGGTAGGCCCGTACACCCTGGACCTGGACGCGGCCGAAGCCGGCGACTGGATGAGAACGCGCTACGCAATCGCGATGATGAAGCAAAAGCACGTGCGCTTCCTGACGCTGCACCTGGCAGCGCTCGATCACCTGGAACATGTCTCTGGACCGTTCAGCGGAGAATCCTTGAAGGCCCTGGAAGAGATCGACCAGATGCTGGGCCAACTCGAAGCGGCACTTCGCGAGGTGGATGCGCGCGCCGCGTTTTGCGTGCTCTCCGACCACGGATTTGCGCAGGTGGACCACGAATTGAATCTGAACGTGGCCTTCGTGAAAGAAGGGCTCATGACCCTGAATCCTAAGCCAACCAAGAGAACCTCGGTGCTGCTGGATTGGAAGGCGGCCCCATGGATCGCGAGCGGTTCGGCCGCGATCCTTTTAAAGGATCCCAAGGATGATGTGGTGCGCACGAAGGTGGAGAAGCTGCTGCGGACGCTGGCGGCCGATCCGGAAAATGGCATCGACCAGATCCTCGATTCGAAGGCCATCGCGGCACTGGGTGGTACGGCGG
>JAOAPT010000576.1 GCA_025463045.1 Candidatus Solibacter sp. | reverse complement strand
ATTCACCCGCCGGTCAGAGAGCGCTTCCTTTCCTCAATTTCCCTGCCGGGAAAAGTTCCGGAATCTCCGCGAGTCTCGGATACGCCAGCACCGGCGCGATCGAAATCAAGGCCGCATGGCGCATTCTCGACCCGAGCAAGGGAGACGTCGTAAGCCGCTATTTCACGCGCCAGTCGAAGATCTTCGTGCCCGCAAAGAACAGCGGCAGCGGTAAGGCCTTCTGCACCGCGCCGGTCACGCTCGGCCTCGTCGGCATCCACATTCTCCACAAGACGGCCGCCAACCTTTTGTGGGTCTGGTCCACCTTCGAACAGGTCGATAACTCGCCAACCACCTCCACTCCCGATGGCCAGCCCGGTTGCGCCGTTCCGGTTACCGATCCCAGAAGACGATACTCGTATTTCACGCCGGCCTGCTGGGACCCGAGCACTGGCAAGGCCTGCGTCGCCAACCGACCGCCAAGTGCGATGCAAGGCACGAACTTCACCTGGCCTGCGAATGCTCCCGTTAACGGTCCTTATGCACAGAAATTCGCCACGGACGGAAAATTCGGAACGCAGGTCGTCCGCTGCCAGCCGGTCTACCAGGAAGCTAAAGACATGACCAACCGGTGGTCCACGAAGCTCGCCGGAACAGTCTGGCAATACTATCAGTTAGTCGGGACACAATGGCAGACAGCGGGAGATCCACCGCGGCCGCCGATCAACACGATCCCCACTTACGTCCTCAATACGACGCTGGAAACATACTTACAGAAGAACGGTACTCAAACCGTTCCCCAGACAGCCTGCATTCAATGCCATAACTTTGCATTTGACGCAACCGGACGAACCCCGCCTAAGCCCTGCTACGAACTGAATCAGCCGGGCTGCGCGGATTTCAGTTTCCTCCCCGGCCGCGCAAAGAACTGGACGCCCGGTCAATAGTCCGACGCTCTCCGCCATATTCGCTTACAGGGTTTTCGCGAACGCCACGAGCTGATCGAGGGACGCGCCCCAGCCCTGGTAAAAGCCCATCTCTTCGTGCTTCTTCGACGATGCCTCGTCGCCATGGATCGCGACCGCGCTGTATTTCGTCCCGGGCCCCTCCGCGGCGAGCGTGATGATAGCCGTGAAATACAACTCGTCGCACGTGCCCGTACCGGCGGCCCGGATCGCCGGACGGTATCCGGGCCCGAGCGCCGACGTCCACACGAGTTTCTCGTTGGGCACGATCTCGAGATAACAGCCTACGTTAGGAAACTCCTGCCCCTCAGGCGAGCGTATGACCGTACGGAAAATGCCCCCGGGGCGAAGATTGATCTCACAGTCAATGGTGGTCCACGGCGCGGGCGTGAACCATTTCTTGATGTGCTCGGGCTTGGTCCATGCGGCCCACACGAGTTCCCTGGGAACGTCCACAACGCGTTCCAGAACGAGGTCAAGCTTCGGGTCTATCTGAACAACTGCAGTGCTCATGATTTCTGCTCCTTGAGATCGGCAAGATAAGTATCGAGTTGATCGAGGCGGCGATTCCAAATGCCGTGCTGCCCCTCGAGCCAGCCTGCCGCGGCCTTCAATGGCTGCGGTGTGAGCCGGTACGTGCGTACGCGCCCCGCCTTGCGTGATTTCACTAGCCCGGACTCCTCGAGCACGTCGAGATGCTGTAGAGACGACGGCAGCGACATGCCGAACGGTTCCGCAAGTTCGCTTACCGCGGCAGGCCCCCTGCCCAGGCGTTCTACAACCGCTCGTCGTGTCGGGTCGGCCAGACCGCGGAACACGCGGTCCAACCGGGAGGCTTGTTGGTTAGGCACATGGCTTACTATACCCGAGAGGAATACTTAGGTCAATACCTAACCGTCACGCCGGCGCCACGTCCGCCGCCGGGCGCCGCAGCCACGTCAGCCCGATCGCCGCGATCCCGATCAGCATCGCCGCGCTGCCGAAGTACAAATTGCGGATCCCCGCGATCTCCGCCACCGGCCCTGCGAACAACATCGCCAGCACCTGCGAGATCGCGAGCAGCGACATCAGGCTGCTCGTCACGCGTCCGAGCATTTCCTGCGGCGTCTCCTGCTGCAATAGCGTCTGCGACGTCACCATGTTGAACGCCGCGAAAAATCCGAGCCCGAGCATTCCGACCGCTGTCGCGATCAGCGACGAAAACACCGCCGTCACGAGCACCGCGAGTCCCATCCCGGCCAACCCATAGACCACTATGCGTTGCGGCGTGATATGCGCCGTGAAGCGCCGCAGGCACTGCGTCCCGGCGATCATGCCGACCCCGATTAGCGTGCTGAGCAATCCGAAGAGCTTCGCATCCGAGCGCAGAATGTCGCGTACCCACACCGAGAGCAGCGCGCCGAAACAGCGCACGCCGAACATCCCGCAGGCCATCGCGATCATCACGAACGAGATCGCCGAATGCGTGAAGATGAAGCGGAATCCCGCCAGGAAAGATTCACGCACCGAACTCGCGCTGGCCGCCACAGGCGAGGCCTGCCGCCGTATCGATAGCGAGAAGACCAGCCCCGCCGAAGCGAAAAAGCTCAGGCTGTCGAGCAGGAAACACGCATTCGCGCCCAGCCAGTCCACCAGCACGCCGGAAATCGAAGGCGTGATGATCTGCGCCGCCTGCATCGCCTGACTCATCAGCCCGTTCACCGCCAGCAACCCGCCCGCCGGCGCCAGCGTGCGCACCGCGATCGATTGCGCGGGCACGAAGAAGCTGGAAAAGATACTCATCACGAACAGAATCCCGTAGATCGTGTAGATATCGCGGACGAACAATAGAGTCATCACCAACAACCCGCGAATCAGATCGCTCGCGATCATCGTGGACTTCACGTCCCACTTATCCACGAAGACGCCGGCGATCGGGCTGATGATTGCAAACGGCGCGATAAACGACACCAGCACCATCGCGACCTGCGCAGCCGTGCCGTGCAGTTGAAAAGTAACGAGGCTCAGGATGGCGAAGATCGCCAGAAAATCGCCGAATACACTGATAATCTGCGCGATCCACAACCGTTTGACGGCAGGCGTCCGCAGCACCTCGCGAAAACCAAGGGAAGACGTAGGACTGGCCATGGGGGTAACCTCTTTGGGGGTTCGCCCATCATAGCATTCACAAGCAGGACGATGTCAACCAAGTTCGAGACTGCGCACAACGGGGTCCGGCTGATCTTCGTAGATCAGCGCATCGTCGACGACTAACTCACGGAGTTCCAGCCGTGATAATCCGTACAGTGCCGCCGCGATCGCCACATAGAAGATCGGGAACAAGAGTGGTGACTCGATCATCCGCCCTTCCAGGTCCGCACCGCTCCAACTGTAAGTTGTGAAACCCGCCAGATAGAGCGCCGCCATCACCGCCATACTCGTCTTCCCCGGAAAGTACGAGCAGGTGAACGGGATCTTACGGAACCACACCAGCAGCAGATTCAGCAGCACCAGCGAAAGTCCGAGCGCGAACGTCACGTGGAAAAACGCCAGGCGCCAGCCGCGAAACCAGATCTCGACGGGCGTCAACACCAGAAACAGGGGCGCGATGCCCATCAGCGCGATCCACTTGCGCGCCGCCCGGATGTGCAGCGAGCGCTCCTCGCTTTCGCAAATCTGAAACACCCAGTTGGCGCGCAATTCGGCGGGGAAATTGAACGCCGCGCGCAGTCCGGACACCGTGAAGAATGAGAGCGTGAGCGGCGCCGACAGCAGTCCCGCCGCCGCGAACATCAGGATCGGCATTCCCGGGCGCGCGCCGATCCGCACCAGCGCCGGCAGCGTGAGCGCCACCGCCACGCCGCCGAATGCGGCCAGGAACAACCGCTGCCGCGCCGTTCGCAGCATCGTATTGCTGATGAAGTGGAACGTCGCGCGCTCCAGCGGATGCGGCAGCAGCCAGCGATTCACCGCCGCGTCGAACGCGGCGCGCACACGACTCGGTCCACCGAGCGTGCTCTCCACGCTCTCCATCACGCGGCGCGCGTGCCGGTGATATCCCGCGAGGTAGGTCACGGCAAACGCCGCGGCGGAAATCGCCAGCGCCTGCCGTGCGATGCCGGCCAGTTCGTGAAAAATCGGTCCCGCCGGACGCCCCGGCAGCAGATCGAGATACAGCCCGAGAAACCAGAACGGCGGGAACCATCGCAGCAGCGCGCTGTCGCGCTCCACCAGCGTGCGTATGCTGGCGCAGGCCAGCGGCGTAAGGAACAGCATCACGATCAACACACCCATCAACAGCATCTGCACCCACGGCGACACGCGCCGGAATCCCGCGCCCGTCAGCACGTTGATCAGCACGCCCTGCACGCTCGCGATACTCAGCGCGACAAACACGCCCGCCGCAAACACGCTCACGCCGTGAATCCCGATCAGTTTCCAGACAACCGGCGCCTCCGTCCCTTCGCCCCCCGTGACCAGCGGCGCGAGAACCGTACAGAAGAGATTCGCGTCGATCGCGAAGATGCCGAGGAACGCGATCAGCGCCAGTGTTTTCGCCGCGAAGATCTCTGCGCCTCCGAGCGGCAGCGGCGTGAGAATCAGGTAGTCCTTGCGATCGGGAAAAATCGCATCCCATTCGAAGACCATCACGAACCCCATCACCACCATCGAAAACAGAATGAAGAAATAGTAGTCGCTGAGCAGCACCCAGTTATGCGCGAATGGATGGTCGTAGCGCGCCCGCTGCGGAATCATGTAGAACGGCACGAAGATTCCCGGCGTCGCGACCAGGCCGAACGCCTGCACCACATTGGTGCGCATGTCGCCGGTCTGCGAGACGATTTCGTTGTCGAAGAAGCGGCCGAAGAAGTGCCGCGTCAGCAGGCGGAAAGCGTTCATCAGCCCTCCCGCATGACGGCGACGATCTGCCGCGCCGACTCCCCCACATCTTCCTGCTTTGCGAGCTGCCGGAAGATCTGCTCGAGCGACGGAAGGTGCATCAGATCGCGCAGCCGCCCCACCTCATCGTTCGCCACGATCTTGCCCTGATACAGCATGATCACGCGCGAGCAGACCTTCTCCGTGACCTCCAGCACGTGCGAAATGTAAAGGATCGTTTTGCCATTCCGCGCCAGTTCCGCGATCAACTCGTGGAGCAGCATCGCGCTCGCGATATCGAGCCCCGACAGCGGCTCGTCGAAGATCAGCAGATCCGGATCGTGCAGCAGGGCGCCCGCGATCAGCACGCGCTGCTTCATCCCTTTCGAGTACGACGAAATCGGCGTGTAGCGATGCTCGTACAGCCAAAGCAGCCGCAGCAACTCGACCGCTTTGCGCTGCACCAGCGCCTCCGGCAATTGCCGCAGCCGCCCGATCAGTTCCAGGTGCTCCAACCCGCTGAGATGCGAGTAAACGAAGGCCTCTTCAGGGACGTAGCCGAGCCGGCGCTTGAACCCGATCAGGTCGTGGCGGATATCGCCGCCGTCCCACAGAATCTGCCCAGACGTGGCAGGCAGCAGCCCCGCGAGCATCTTGACGGTAGTCGATTTCCCCGACCCGTTGGGCCCGAGATATCCGGTCACCTGGCCGGGCGGCACGCTGAACGTGACATGGTCCACTACCGCGCGATTCCGGTACTTCTTCGTGAGTCCACGAACGTCGAGCATCGGGTCCTCCCCGTGGAACAGTTAGACACCGGAGCCCGAAAAAGGTTTCTGTGGGTTGTAAGACGCCGCCTAAATATCCGCCGTACAGAACTTACACTTCGTCGCGTCGATGGCGATCGTTTCCTTGCAGCGCGGACAGTTCTTCGAAGGTGGCGCGGGCGCCTCTTTAATCAGCGCCTTGGTGATTACGTAGACCACCAAAGCGATGATGATGAAGTCCACCACGTTGCCGAAGAACGTCCCGTAATTGATCGCGTTGACCACCGGCTTGCCATCGGCGCCCGTGGTTGTCGACAGCACGAGCTTTGCGGAACGCCATTCCCCACCCGGCAGGACGACGCCGATCAAGGGCATGATCAGGTCCGCCGCCAGCGACGAAACCACCTTGCCGACCGCGCCGCCGACGATGACGGCGACCGCCAGGGCGAGGACATTATTCTTGAGCAGAAATTCCTTAAATCCCTTGATCATCGATGACCTCCCTTTCGCAGAAATTTGGTCAAACGTTCCATTGCAGGTTCAAGAATCGCGGGCTCCGCCGCGTAGCAAATTCGGAAAGATCCCTCTCCCCCTTCGCCGAACGCCACGCCCGGCGCCAATCCGACGCGCGTCTCCTCGAGCAGCCCGCGGCAGAACGCAAACGAGTCCGTCATTCCCTCCACTCGCGGACACTGGTAGAACGCACCGTCCGGTTTGGGCACGGTTACACCCGGCAGACCGCGCAGAGCCTCAATGCACAGATCGCGATTCGCCTTCAAGCGGTGGAGCATGCGCTCGAGTTCGGGCTCGCCCTCCGCCAGCGCCGTCTCTCCGGCCTTCTGCGCGAACGTCGGCGCATGCGAAATGATGAACTCGTTGAGCTCCGTCGCCTTCGCCGCCAGATCGCGCCGCGCCACCAGCCACCCGACGCGCCAGCCCGTCATGCAGTAGCTCTTCGAGAATGAGTGCACTACCATCACCGCATCGTCGCGCGTCGCCTTGCGCAGAATCGACGGTACCGGATCGCCGAGCCGCTGGCCTTCGTAATACAGCCGATCGTACACCTCATCCGCCAGCAGCCAGAGATTGTGCCGCCGCGCGAAATCGAGGAGCCCCTGCTGCTCCTCATCGGTCGCCACCCACCCCAGCGGATTCGAGGGCGACGTGTAGAGCAGGAGCCGCGTCCGCGGCGTCACGGCGCTTTCGAGCGCATCGAAATCCACCACGTACCGGCCATTGCACAGCGGATGCGGAATCTGCCGCACGCTCGCGTTCGCCATCATGATGCTCGACGATCCATTGGGCCACGCCGGTGTCAGCGCGATCGCTTCATCGCCGGGATTAAGCACGCAGCGAATCCCCAGATTCAGCGCCTGTACGCCCGACGCCGTTACCACGATCTCCGTACCCGGGTCGAGTTCCACGCCCTGGAGCCGTTGATAGTTCGCCGCCAGCGCGCGGCGCAGCGAGGGCAGTCCGGCGTTCTCCGTGTAGAACGTGAACCCTTCGGCCAGCGCGCGATTCGCGGCCTGCTTGATGTACTCCGGCGTCGGCAGATTGCTCTCGCCGAAATACAGCCGGAGCACGCCATCCATCGTCATCGCGATCTCGGCCAGCTCGCGAATTCGCGAGCGCGGCACCATCTCTACGGAACTGGCAAGGGTTGGCATCTTGATATTCTCG
>JAOAPT010000562.1 GCA_025463045.1 Candidatus Solibacter sp. | reverse complement strand
GACGGGTCCGGTGGGGATGCCGCTCGGCGGCGCGAAATCGGGGATGCGAATCGTCACGGTGACGCCGGCGGGCGTGACGCACAAGTTTCACGACTTCGGCGATTTGCCGTAAGCCGAGCGGAGATGTCGATTACTTAAACGTCAGGATCAGATCGATCAGGTTGGTGTCGCCGCGGATGGCGAGTTTGGAGTCGAAGCCCTTCACTGTATTGCCGAGGAAGTCGAGGCACTGTTTCACGTAGTCTTCGAGGTAGGGCTGATCGAGCGGTTCGCCGGGATGGATGCGGAAAAGACTCCGGGCGCGCTCCTCATCGCGAGGATTCAGTCCGGTAATCGTGAGGCTGCCAAGCACGAACTGCTTGCCTTTGTTGAATTCGATGCGCAGGTCGACGGTGCGGCCGTCGTCGCGGAAGAGGCGGACGGGCTTGGACGTGACATTCAAATAGCCGTCGCGCCGGAGCACCTTCTCCATGCGCGTGATGCCTTCGAGAATCAGCTTCCAGTTTGCCGTATGGACATCCCATAGCGCCGCGGCCTTCCGCATCGCGTCGTCGGGCAGGCGATCGCCTGAGAGCGCGATCATCCCGAGAGTCCACGGCGTGCCTTCGCTGACCTGCACGGCAACGGACAGATCGGCACCGACGCTCGTCAGGCGAATCGCGGGGAAGTCGACTTTGAGATAGCCGCGCTCCTCGTAGAACGGGCGGACGTTGAGATCGAGCACCTGGCGAAACTCGCGCTCCGAGTAGCGATTGCCCACGACGACCCGGGCGATGGCATCGCGGACCATGGCGGCAGGCAGCGCATGCGTTCCCTCGACGGTAACCGCGACGACCTTCGGTGGATTGGCGGGCACGAGCGTGGTATCCATGCGGCGGCTACGGAGATCGACCGAGCTCGCGACGACGACCTTCTCGTGATGGTTGAGTTTTTCGAGCACGCGCTCGACGGCGCGGCAGTAGAACTCGCCGGCGCGATCGTTGTGCGGCATGCGGCGCGTGACAAGCGGGTCGGAGACTTCGAGATCCTTCCAAATCGCGGCTTCGTCGACGCCTGGAATTTCGATGCGCACGTCGGTGTCGGCGCGATCTTCGGTCACTTGGAACGTGATGTTGTAGGTTTGGGGCTCGGTGGCAGGGACGGAATCGTAGCGGTAGTTGACGGAGGTGAAGAGGCCGGTGTTGAAGAGCGCAGCGGCGGCCGCATCGAGATCCGCGGGCATGGCGTTCTGTCCGGGACGAACGCCGGCGGCGCGCACGATGGCGGCGGCGGGCAATCGCGCACTGCCCACGACTTTGACCGCGGCGACCGGCAATGGCTGCGCGAAGGCGGCTGAAATCAGCAGCAGAATTACGGGGCATCGAGCAACCAGACCCATGCGCGCATTGTAACGCGCGAGGGTCGCGGCCCTCCGCGTGCACTATGAGTCGGCATGTGGCGATACGGGGTAATGCTCGTGCTGGCTGGAATAGTACTGTGCGGAACAGTTTCGATCGATCCGGCGGCGGTGAACAATCCTGCGCAGTCCGCGATCGTGCACGGCGCTAAGGGAGCGGGAGTGGTGCGGGGCCAAATTCTGCTGAACCGCGCACATTTTTCCAGCGGGGAGATCGACGGAAGCTTCGGCACGAATTTGCAGAAGGCCGTGACGGCGTTTCAGAGTGAACGAAAACTTCCGGTCTCCGGCGCGATCGACGCGGTCACGTGGGAAGCGCTGAACGGGGACGCGGCGCCCGCGCTGATCCCGTACACGCTGACGGACGAGGATGTGGCGGGGCCGTTCCTGCCGATTCCGGCGGACGTGAAGGCGCAGGCGCAAATGCCGGCGCTCGGCTACACATCCGCGCTCGAGATGCTGGGAGAGAAATTCCACAGCAGCCCGCAACTTCTGCAAAGTCTCAACCCGGGGGCGGATTTCAGCAAGGCGGGGCAACAACTGATGGCGCCGAACACGGTGGTAATGACACCGCCGGTTGCGGGGCGCCTCGTCGTATCGAAGAACGAAAGTTCGGTTCGCGCATACGACAGCGGCGGCAAGCTGCTGGCCTTCTATTCGGCGACCATCGGGAGCGAGCACGATCCACTGCCGATCGGCGAATGGAAGATTCGCGGAGTCGCGAGGCATCCGAAATTCCATTACAACCCCGACCTTTTCTGGGATGCGAAGACCACCGACGGGAAGGCCACTCTGCCGGCAGGCCCCAACAATCCGGTCGGCATGGTGTGGATCGATCTTTCAAAGGAACACTACGGGATTCACGGCACTCCGGAGCCGGGCAAGATCGGCCACACCGAATCGCACGGCTGCATAAGGCTAACGAACTGGGACGCGTTAGAATTGGCGGCAATGGTGAAGCCGGGCACGCCGGCTACTTTCCAGGAGTGACACATGCACGCAAAAACGGCGGCGGTATTCAGCTTTGGGTTCGCGGCGGGGATGGCGGTGCTCGCGATCGTTTTGTGGAGCACGGGGCATATTGCCGGGCACCAGGAAGTGGCCATCGCCGCAACGAGCGTTCGGCCCGTCGCCGAGCCTGTCCCTGGCCCCGTCCCAATGCCCGCGGCTGCGCCTCCCGAGGCTGTATCGCTTCCCGTTCCGGATCGGCTCCACGCGATAGAAGCAGCTCCGGCGCCGGCCGGGTCGCGCATCGCGATGCCGCTGGCAGGCTTCGATCCGAATAAACTCGACAGCACGTTTCACCAGGCACGCAGCGGACACGAACATGAGGCGCTCGACATTATGTCGCCGCGCGGCACGCCGGTGATGGCGGTGGCGGAAGGAAACGTCGCAAAGCTTTTCACCAGCAAGCAGGGCGGCTTCACGGTTTATCAGTTCGACAACACGCAGACCTGGTGCTACTACTACGCGCACCTCGACCGCTATGCGCCTGGCTTGAAGGAAGGTGTCCTGCTGCGGAAGGGCGAGGTGCTGGGCTACGTGGGCTCGACTGGCGACGCATCGCCCGAAGCTCCGCACCTGCACTTCGCGGTATTTCGTTTGGGACCGGAAAAACACTGGTGGCAGGGGACGGCAGTCGATCCCCTGCCCTTACTGAAGTAGGTCGGGCGGATTACTTAATCTTCTTGAGTTCGTTGTCGACCTTCTTGAAACCGGCCGGAACTTCGAACTGGCCGGGGTCCACCGCGTTCGAAGAGAAGCTGCTCAGTTCGGTGGTCATTTCGAGCAGCGAGCCGGAACCCTGTGCACCGGACCCATCCTGCTTGGCCTCCGGCGGCGGCTGGTCCGAGGAAGACTTCTTGGTACGGCCGAGGCCGAAGCGTCCGCCGAGTGCGCCGCCAAGCGCGCTACCGACGGAGGGACGTTCGACCGCGGGCTGCGGCGGCGGGGGAGGATTCGAGCCGTCGTTCGCCTTAACGGTCCCGGTCGGGCCCATGCTGATGATCTGTTGGACCGGCACGCCGTCTACCTTGGATGCTTCCTTATAGACTTCGGCCATGCCCTTGGAGACTTGCGGATTCTGCATGAACATGTTGCCGCCGGGCGCCCAATTGATCTTCTCGGCCATGCGCTTGTAGAAATCGCGGACCTCCTGATAGCCGGGAACTCCGGGCGCAATCCACATGTCGCTAATTATGGTCATGCTGCCCTTCTCGCCCTTCTCGTTGTTCGCCGCTTCCATCTCCATGGTCATGACCATTTCCTTGGCGTCGAAGCCCGAGATCTGTTTCGCTTTGCCGGTGGCGTTGGCCGACACCTTGAAATTCATCTCGCCCTTGCCGGAGTTCTGCTTCATCTTCTGCGACATCTGATCGATCATCTGCTTCATCTCATCGAACGTCATCACCGAATACTGCTTCTTCTGCGTGTCGATGGACGTGATGGTCTGGGTGCCGAGATCGATCACGCTGACGTGAGCGGCGGAGCGATGCAGCATCTTGTCGCCCTTCACGGAGACGGTGGATTGTATGGGCTCCCGCGCCGTCTTGGAGAATACGCCTGCCAGGCGCATCATGCTCGCCATCGCGCCGCCGGTGATGGTGGTGGTCTCCTGATAGGTGAAGTCCGCCAACAAGGGCGAACCCGCCAGGGTGAGAATGCCTGCGATCGTTACGACTTTACTAATCACGAATAGAACCTCCCCAATCGATCCATCTTAAGATACGGATGTCCGGGTTACAATCGAATTTCGACAGGAGAGTACTGTGCCCGACCTCACGATTCGTCCGACTGCCAAGTTCATTATCCTGCGAACGCTCTTCGCGGGGTTGATTTTTCTGGCCCTGGAAATTTCCTGGTTCACGCGGTGGCGCGAGAATCACCAGGACGACCTGCTGCACTTTCTGCCGATCGTTGCGCCGATGGTTTTTATTTATCCGGCGGTATACGCGCTGCGGCGGCAGTTTACTTCGGTTACTGTCACGGGCGACCGGCTGCGATTGGAGACGGGCGCGCTGGCGAAATCGACGCGCACGATCCAGCTTTCCAAAGTCCAGGACGTGCGGGTGGATCAGCGCTTGCTGCAGCGGTTCTTCGGGGTCGGAAATATTTCGATCGAGACGGCGGGCGAGGCGAGCCGCCTGGTGCTGGAGAATATCGACAATCCGCAAGCGGTGGCCGATCAGCTCTTGGACCGCGCGCATCAAGTCTAGAGGGGGAGCAGAGTGAGCGGGAAACTGAATCATCGAGTGGCAGTGATCACGGGAGCGAGCAAAGGGCTCGGTAAGGCGATGGCGCTCGCACTGGCGGCGGAAGGCGCTCAGATCGCGCTGATCTCTCGCGATGCGGCGCAACTGGAAGCGGTGGCCGCGGAGATCGCGGCGGCGGGCGGCGATGCTTCCGTCCACATCGCGGATGTGACCAGCGAAGAGCAGGTGCGGCAGGCGGAGCATGCGATTCTTTCGCGATACGGCAACGTCAACATCCTGATCAACAACGCGGGTGTGAACGTGCGCAAACCCGTCGTGGAATTCACGCTTGAGGAATGGCGGCGGGTGATGGACACCAACGTCACGGCCGCGTTTCTGATGTGCCGCTCTTTCGTTCCCGCGATGACCGGGCATGGCTACGGGCGCATTTTGAATATGACGTCGATCATGAGCCACGTGTCGCTGCCGGGGCGGATCGCGTATGCCACCAGCAAGACGGCGCTGTTGGGGATGACGCGTACGCTGGCGCTGGAGTTGGCGGCGGAGGGCATCACGGTGAACGGCATCAGCCCGGGGCCGTTCGCGACCGAGATGAACAAGCCGCTGATGGAGAATCCGGAAACGAACGCGCAGTTTTTGGCGAACATTCCGCTGGGGCGGTGGGGCAAGGTGGAGGAGATCGGGCAACTGGCGGTGTTCCTCTGCAGCGAGGATGCGGGGTTCATCACGGGCACGGACATTTTGATCGACGGCGGGTGGTGCGCCCGGTAAACCAGGACCAAGAGTGTCGTTATAAAATGATAGTGTCATGTTTACGCGACAACTCCGGTTAATGCTTGCCACAAGCGCGGTTTGTTGGGGACAGGCGGGACGGGCAGAACTCTTGGGCACGATTCACGACCCTTCCGGGCTCGCCGTGGCCAAGGCCAAGGTCGAAGTAGAAGACCAGGCGACGAGGGCGCGATATGCGGGGCTTTCCGATGCGCAGGGCGAGTATCACCTGGTGGGGCTCCCGGCGGGACGATATTTGTTGACCGTCGAACAGCCGGGCTTTCACCGCTACCGCCAATCGGGCATTACGCTGCGCCTCGCGGAGCGGACGGCGTTGGATGTGACGCTCGAGATTGGTCAGCCTTCGCAATCGGTGGATGTCACGGCGGCGGCGGAATTATTGCAGGCGGCGAGCGGCGAGGTGAGCGCGAACGTCGACGAGCAGAAGATCTCCACCTTGCCGCTCGATGGGCGCAATTTCGTTCCGCTGGTGACGCTGTCGCCCGGAGTGGCGCTGCCCAATGGGCAGTTTCTTCCGCGAATCAACGGCAGCCGGCCGCGCACCAACGAGTATCTGTACGACGGCATCAGCGTGCTGCAGCCCGAGCCCGGGCAGGTGGTGTACTACCCGATTATCGACGGCATGGCCGAGTTCAAGCTGAATGTGAACGCGTACTCGCCCGAATATGGTCGGTCCAACGGCGGCACCGTGATGGTGATTGGCAAATCGGGGAGCAATGACTTTCACGGCAGCCTGTTCGAGTTCTTCCGTAATGAAGCGCTGAACGCGCGCAACCTCTTCGCGCAGCCGGGGCCGACCCCGGAATTCCGCCGCAACCAATACGGCGCGACGCTCGGCGGGCCGATCCAGCGCAACAAGACGTTCTTCTTCGTGGATTGGCAGGGCACGAGGCTGCGGACGGGGATCACGCGGTTCAGCGTGGTGCCGACTCTCGCGCAGCGGCAGGGGATTTTCACGCAGGCGATCTTCGACCCCGCGACTTCGCCGAGAACGCAATTCCCGAACAACACGATTCCGGCGAATCGCATCGACCCGATCGCGAATCAGGTGTTGCAACACTATCCGCTGCCGAATTTGGCGGGAGCGAACAACTACGTGCGCACCGCAACCGAACCGGACAGTCAGGACCAGGCCGACATCCGGCTGGACCGCTATTTCGGACAACGGCATCGCGTGTTCGGGCGATACACGTCCTTCCGCGACGACGACACGCCGGTGACGCCGCTGCCCGAGGGAAGCGGGAGCCTGACCTCCGGAGTGATCGGCCACGCGATCACGCGCGGCGACGCATTCGCGGGCGATTATCAATTTGTGGTCTCGCCCTCGGCATTGAACCAGGCGCGGGTCGGGTACGCGCGACGCGACCTGAATCAACGTTCGCTACAGAACGGCGGGATCGCGGTGCCCGGGCTGCCGGCAAACTCGTTCGCGTCGGTGCTGCCGATTTTTTCGGTGGCCGGATTCCAACAGGTAGGGCCGACGACGGCGGCGAACTCGAACTTCACGACGTCCATCACGGAGTTCCTGGACACGTTCACACTTGTCCGGCGACGTCACACGATCAAGTTCGGCGCCGACATCCGGCGCGAGGCGCTGGACGTTTTGAACCCGCCGAATCCGACCGGCTCGTTTGGCTTCTCGACAACGGGCTCCAACAGTACGAGCGTTTCCGGAAGTGGAAGCGCGCTCGCGTCGCTGCTGCTCGGGCAGGTGAACGCGTTCACGATCGATATCCAGAAGCAGGTAATTCAACCGCGCGCGCACATCGCGGAGTTTTTCATTGGCGACGATTGGCGCGTCACTCCGCGTCTCACGCTGAATCTCGGGACGCGGTACACGCTCAACTTTCCCTCGACCGAGCGGCACGATCAGGGTGCGGTGTTCAATCTGACTTCGCAGGTCTTGGAGTTTCCGCACACGGCTCGCGAATTGGAATGCTGCGATTTCGGACCGCGCGTGGGCCTCGCGTACCGCGCCGGCGATAGCTGGGTGATTCGCTCGGGATACGGAATGGTTTTCTTCGAGCAATCCGGGATCACAACGCCATTCACGATGCCGCAGTTTCCGTTCGTGCAGACGGTGGGACAGCAATCGGCGGACAACGTGAATGCCGCGTTCCTGCTGGCGGGCGGGCCGGCGGTGCAGGTGACGGCACCGAATCCGAACTCCGGTTTGGGACAGGGTGTGTTCAGCGTCGACCGCCACAACGGGTCGGGCTATTCGCAGCAGTGGAACATGGCGGTCCAGAAGACGCTCGGCAAGAACTGGAATTTCGAGGTGGCGTACCTGGGCTCGAAGAATACGCGGCTCGGCATTCCGGACGCAAACATCAATCAACTGCCGTCGCAATATCTCTCGATGGGGGCGGCGCTGTTGACCAGGGTCGCGAACCCGTACGTGGGACAAATCCCGGCGTCGTCGTCACTGGGCGGCGCGACGGTCGCGCAGCAGCAGTTGCTCAGGCCCTACCCGCGATTCACGACACTTGCGCTGTTCCGCGATAACGTGGGCAACTCCAAGTACAACGCGGCGACGGCGAAGCTCGAGAAGCGGCTGTCGCGGGGGCTCACGGTGACTGCGTCGTTCACATTTTCCAAGTTGATCGACGATGCTTCGAGCGTGTTTTCGCAGACGATCTTCACGGGGCCGGTGCTGAACACGACGGGCGCGGCGGACGCGTACAACCGGCATTTGGAGAAGGACGTTTCAAGCGGCGATATTCCGAAGGTGTTCGCGGTCGGATGGGTCTACGAGATTCCGCGCGTGTGGAAGCTCTCCGGCTGGCAGATCGCGGGACTGGTGCGTGCGCAATCGGGCGATGCGGTGGCGGT
>JAOAPT010000522.1 GCA_025463045.1 Candidatus Solibacter sp. | reverse complement strand
AAAAACGATGGTGCATTTTCATCCCTTGTTGTGGCCCCGAACGGGGCCATGAAGAACTCCGTTGAAGAACACGCTCCATCAGAACCGCGACAGTTACGGAGCGGTGGTCGCGCGGGAGTGACCACCGCTCCCTTGCTCGCCAGAGCGCGAGTCACGGTCGCGGCTCGGATGAGGACTCGGATCTTCAACGGAGGTCAGGCCCTCTCACGGCTTCAACGCGCAGAGCGGATCGCCGACGATCACACCCTGCCAGCTCAAACTCATCAGCGAAAGGTAATAGCTTTCCGCCAGATTGCGTCCCTGATTGTACGCGGGCAGCAGATAATCCGGGCGCGCGCAGCCAGTCAGGTACGGCTCGTACGTATTGCCGGAAGCGCCCGTCGCACCTTCGTGAATCAGATCCGCCACCAACCCTTGCGGAGATCCGGCGAACCAGTGCTGCTTGTCTTCCCACGTGGTGGTATTCCAGTTGTCGGGCGGCCGTTTAAACGTGCGCGCGCTGGTGGAAACGAACTCAGCGGCAATTGCGCCCGGGAGCCACTGGAAATGCAGCCAGCGCTGTTTGCGATGATCGTCGTTTGAGCCCCAGCTCGCATAGGCGATGACGTCGGTCTGGTTGTACACGGGCGCGGTGGTTTCATCGATCACCACGCGCTTGCCGGGTAGCAGCATGGCCGCGGTGCGCAGCCAGTCGTTGCCCGGCTCGTTCTTTTCCGATTGCAGATCGAGTACGAACTTTCCCCGATTGTGCGCGGCCAGTGCGCGATCGATCATCGCCTTCACGTCGGCGAGATCGTAGGCGGCAAGACGCGTCACCAGGTAGATGGGAAACAACGGGTGCTGAAATTTCGTATCGCGCCGCATGAAAAATGGATTGGGCACGGCGCCCGCGCGTTGGTAGCGAGTGCCCTTCAGCTTGCCGTATAGCAGCGCGAGTTCGGAATCGACGGAGGCATGCTCGGACATCTGGCCGGAGCCTGGACCGTCGACTTTCAACGGCACACCCATCGTGGTGACGATGTAGTAGACCGTCTCGACCAACGCGGCCTTCTTCAGGCAATCGGCGATCGGCCGCTCGATCTGTTGTTCGTACACCTGCCAGTTGATTTCTTCGTCGCTGGTGGTCGCGATCGTACAAACATTCTTCACCGGTATGGAGCGGCGGGGGCGGTAGTAGTCTGCGATTTGGCGGGAGGTTGCGTCGTTCTTATTGACTACCAACAGGACGTTTTCGCCCGTCTGGGCAAACAGAAGAGAAGAAACAAAGGCCGGCAAAAGCAGGAGGCGCACACGTCTGATGGTACAGCAAGGAAGGGTCCGGGTTTGTGGTGCGGGTGCTTCGCCTATGACCACGAGACGATCGCGCTTTCGCCAATCCCGATACCGAATCCGCACGACCCGGACCCTTTGTTACAATGATTACCAAACCCATCGGTTTTGGGAAATTGAAGTTTTCTATCCCACCGATTTGAGATTCTGACGTGGACCGGTTTCCGGTAGATTTATGGACTTCGATCAGCTCCACACGTTTCTGGAAATCGTCCGGCTGAAGAGTTTCTCCAAGGCCGCGCAGACCTGCTATCGCACGCAGCCCGCGATCAGCGCTCAGGTGCGTCAACTCGAGCAGGAGTTACGCGCCGATCTCTTCGAGCGCTTCGGCAGCCGTATCTCCCTGACTACCGCCGGAAAAATCTTCGCGGAATACGCGGAGCAGATGCTCGACCTGCGCCGCCGGGTGCAGGACGCCATCGCCGAACTCGAGAGCAATCCGCGCGGCGAACTCGTCATCGCGGCCAACGAGGCCACCTGCATCTACGTGCTGCCGAAAGTCTTCTCGGAATACCGCACGCAGTTCCCCGCTGTGCAATTGCAGGTGCTGCGCAGCTACGGTTCGCGCGTGGTCGAGGCCGTGATGGAGAACTCGGCCGATTTCGGCCTGACGCAGCTACCGGTGGAAGAGAAACGGCTGCAGGTGGTGAATATCTATCGCGACGAAATCCGCTTGATCGTGCCGGCGCGGCATCCGCTGGTGGGTCGCGCGATGGTCACTGCGCAGGAGGTTGCGGAGCATTTCCTGGTGCTGCCGAAGTACGGTAAAACGCGCACGCGCTTGAACGAATGGTTGGAAGCGGTGGAAGACGAAGTGCGCATTTCGATGGAGCTTGATTCAACGGAGATGATGAAGCATTTCGTGATCGCCGGACTGGGCGTGAGCTTCATGGCGGCATCGAACTGCCGTGAAGAGATCGCCGCCGGAAAACTTCGCGCCATCCCGCTTGGACCGGAGCCCATGATGCGCCGCCTGGGACTGATTTATCGCAAGGATAAAGCGCTCTCCAAAGCGGCCCTCGGGTTCATTCAGGTGGTGTTGGATAATGTGGGGGAAGAAGTTGGGATGTCGAAGGAAAAATCGAAAACTCCCCGGGTTGTCGCCTGATGACGTGCCGCCGCTGCCGCAAGAAATTTGAGGAATTCGAGTCGCGCTGCCCGCACTGCGGGGAGAAAAACGATCACGTCGCCGGGACCTTCCAGACCTCGTCGGTTCTGATCTCGACCAGCGGAACGGAGCGCGTCTACCGGTCGGTCGAAGACGTGCCTGCCGCGCTCCGCACGCGCTTGCTGAAATCGACCAACGGAGCGAATTCGGCGACCATCCTGATTGCCGACCGGCGCGGACGCCAGGAAATCGCTAAAGCGATGCGCAATTTGCCCGGGCCCGCGCAGCGCCGCTGGATGCAGGCCATCCTGGGCGCCGAGGCGGCCTCCACCGCGATGGACTGGCTGACGCCCGCCCGTCGCCGCGCAATTCTCGTCGTGGTCGTGCTGTTCACCCTGGCGACGATTGGCCTGCTGTTCACCAAATTCCACTATTAGGCCGGCGTAACCCGCACATCGCCTTTGCCCCAGACGGTTTGGCGCCCCACACCTACCCAGCGCGCCGCGCGCAGCCACGGCAGAAATTCCGCCAGATCGCCGGCGTATTCAGCCTCGCCGGTGAACCCGCCGATCGGATGCACCTGTCCCGTCCGTCCGCTCTTGCGCTTGACTTGTTCCCACACGACTTCGCTGCGGCGTAGTTCGATGCGCGCCGCGCGTTCGCCCATGCCCTTGAAATCGATCTCCAGCGACCCGCCACCGTAAAGCGAACGGAGCGTGCTGAGGCGGTCGCGCAGGCGTCCAAAGAGAATCGGGAATTCCGGGCGTCCGGCCAATCCGCCGGCGGACTTCAACTCGGTGGGCGTCTGGAATCGCACGGTGACGCTCTCGACCGGCGTGGACTCGGGGTCCAACAGCGCGACACTGGGTGCGCCGGGGATTTCCCAGACTGCTTGCGCCTCGCCCGCGAGGTCGAGTTGTTCCGTACGTTCCAGCTCCGCGCGTCCACGGCCCGGACCGAGCCCTTTCTCGGCGAGACGGCTCAAGGCCGCGCGGAAATGGACTAGCGCCGGCCGATGCAAATCGAAAACGTGCGCATCGAGATAGAAGCTTTCGTCTGCCGGAACCGTCAGGCCTTCCAGATGCGCCACACGGAGTACGAAAGGGCGCGGCCAGTCGGCGAGTCCGCTCGGTGCGGAACCCAGCGAGGCGCCCGGTTCGAAGAGTCGGGCGTATACATCGGGAGGCACGGCATCGCGCAAAACGGTGCCGAAAGCGCCGCGCACGACGTTGGCGCTCTTGCCGAGCGGGAAGTGTACCTGGTCCAGGGCACGGAAGTGAAAACGGAATCGATAGAACTCAAACGTGGTCACGATCTTGACGGCTGTGGCGAAGGGGTCCTGTTGTATAATGGTAGAGCATTTGACTCTAGTTTTCCGCTTCGTACAAAGTTTAAGAGGGGGCTGCGTGAGTCCATCCGCATCCCCTTTTTTCATTTTGGGGCGTAATCGTGAGTCCGATGCGAAATCAGGAACAGTAAAGTTTAAGAAGGAAATAAGGCAGATGAAAGAAAAAGGTACAGTGAAGTGGTTTAACGCAGCCAAGGGCTACGGCTTTATCCAGCGCGAGAACGGCGAAGATGTTTTCGTTCACTTCTCGGCGATTCAGACGGAAGGCTACCGCACCCTGGACGAAGGCTCCAGTGTGGAGTTTGAAGTGACGAAGGGTCCCAAGGGTTTGCAGGCGACCAACGTCACGGCGGCCTAGTTTAAACTGCGGGCCGGGCGAGGTGCTGTTCCGCGCCTGTTCCGGCCCGCCCATTTCACCCCTGGAGGTTTATGAGCAAAGAAGACAGCATTGAAGTAACTGGCACTGTCTTGGAAAAGTTTCCGAGCGGACTGTTTAGCGTACAGTTGGAACACGAGCGCGTAGTTTTGGCTCATCTCGCGGGCCGCTTGCGTCGCAACCGCATCCGTGTTCTGGCGGGCGACAAGGTCACCTTGGAATTGTCCCCCTACGATTTAACCAAGGGCCGCATCACTTTCCGGCACAGATAATCCCAGCGATCTGGGCCGTCCCCACCTTCGAAAATACCCTCCGTCCCGCACTGAATGGTACGAAGCCAGACAGGCGCGCCGTGCCTCAGCATGTTAAATGTCCGGTCGAGGACGCGAATATTAGAAATTTTCAACAATTTTTCATCTGAGTTAACTGTTGAATTATTATGGGGAAAG
>JAOAPT010000497.1 GCA_025463045.1 Candidatus Solibacter sp. | reverse complement strand
TACGAGCGCCAGCGCTCAGGTGTCGGAGCAGAGCTGCACGAGCAGGACCTGGCTGGCGCTGTCGCCGAGCGGCAGCTTCACCGCCGGGCAGACGAACACGAACTTCACGATTTCGATCAACCTCACCGGACTCGCCGGGGGCACAACGTGCAGCGGTACGATTTCGTTGGCCGCGGGGTCGTCGACGCAGAATGTTCCGGTCACACTGAACGTAGCCAATTCGACGACGGGAACGCTTGCCTTCAGCCCAACGGCGGTTACCTTCAATGCATCCGCGAGCGGTGCGGCTCCGCCTTCGCAGACGCTGACAGTGACGGCGCCGACGTTCACGAGCGCGACCGCGCAGGTGTCCAAGCAGAGCTGCACGAGCAGCAACTGGCTGACGCTTTCCCCGACGGGCAGCTTCATTGCGGGGCCGACAACCACCAACTTCAGCGTGTCGGTCAATCAGTCGGGGTTGGCCGCCGGCACGACCTGCAGCGGGACGATATCAATGACCGCGGGGTCGGTGACGCAGACGGTACCGGTCACGATGAATGTGATCGCGGTGACGCCGGGAGTCCTGACGCTCAGCGCGCCGGGCATCACGTTTAGCGCGGTGGCCGGGGGATCGGCGCCGGACGCGGTGACGTTCACGGTGACCTCGTCGACGTTCACCAGTGCGACAGCGCAGATCTCCCTCCAGACTTGCACGACGCGCAACTGGCTGACTCTCTCGCCGATCGGTGACTTCACGGCCGGGCCGACACCGAAGACATTCACGGTTACGGCGGACTCATCGGGAATGGCGGGGGGCACTACGTGCATCGGCTCGATCACCATGACCTCGCCCACGGGCACGCAGACGGTGCCGGTCACGCTGAACGCAATCTCGACGGCTTCCTCGGTGCTGACGTTGAGCGCTTCGGCCTTGACGTTCAGCGCGGCCGCGGGCGGAGCGGCTCCATCGGCGCAGACGTTCACGGTAACGGCAAACTTCGATACGAGCGCGATCGCGCAGGCGTCGAAACAGAATTGCGGCACGAGCGACTGGCTGGCACTTTCGCCGACGGGCAGTTTCACGGCGAGCGTGACGGAAACGACCTTCACGGTTTCGGTCGATCCATCCGGAATTGCCGCGGGGACGACGTGCAGCGGCACAATTCTGGTGAACGCGGCT
Source organism: Candidatus Solibacter sp. (assembly GCA_025463045.1). Classification (GTDB taxonomy): domain Bacteria; phylum Acidobacteriota; class Terriglobia; order Bryobacterales; family Bryobacteraceae; genus Solibacter. The sequence goes on along the minus strand of JAOAPT010000497.1, from coordinate 10,372 downwards.
ACCGGGGCGCGAAGGGTCTCCGTCACGCTCAGTGTGGTCGAACTGCCGGGACCGGTGCTGACGGTATTCCCTTCGGCCATCACGTTCAACGCCGTCGCGGGTGGAGCAGCGCCGATCGCGCAGGCGTTCACGGTGACGGCGAAAACGGATGTTCACGCGTCGGCCAAGGCGGTGGAGGCGAGTTGCACGAACAGCAACTGGCTGACTCTTCCGCAATCGGGGAATTTTGTCGCCGGCACGGCGGCTGCGACCTTCACGGTATCGGTAGATCCATCGGGAATCGCTGCCGGCACGACGTGCAGCGGCTCGATCGTCATCAGCTCGTTCACGGAGTCGCAGACGGTGTCGGTGAGCATGATCGTGGCCGCACCGTCGGGCGGGGGGCTAACGGTTACACCCACTACGTTGACCTTCAGTTTCTCGGCGGGAGATCCCACGCCGGCATCGCAGGTGGTCACGATCTCAGGCGGCGGGGCGGCAGTTCCCTTCGTGGTAGTGCCGTCGAGTTCAGGTTGGCTCCAGGTGTCGCCGTCGTGCACCGGGGTTGCATCATGCACGACGCCGAACACCGGCACCTTCAACCTGGTGGTGACCGCGAGCCCAACGGGACTGAACACCGGCACTTACTTCGGCAGCATCGGAGTATCGGGTACCGGGCTGAACGCGGGGAGCACCAACGTCAACGTGTCGTTCACGGTGAAGGCGCCGCAGCCGATTATCAGCGGGGTGACGAACGGGTCAAGCTTCGTCTCCGGACCGGTTGCGCCGGGCGAACTGATCGCGATTTTCGCGAACTCCGCCACGCCGATCGGTCCGGCGATCGCGCTGAAAGCGGGCGATGCGACATGCCCGGCTCCGTGCACGAATCTTCCGACCACGATGGGTGGGGCGCAGGTGATTTTCCAACCTGGGGGAATCGCGGCGCCATTGACCTACGTGAGCAGTACGCAGATCACGTGCGTGGTGCCTTACGAGATCGCAGGCGCGGGTTCGGTACCGGGATCCCCGATCCAGTTGGAAGTGAAATATCTCGGGCAGAGTTCGAATCCGGTGCCGCTGCAATACGCTCCGACCCAGCCCGGGATTTTCACTGCGCTGGGCACGGGAACGGGACTGGCATCCGTCCAGCAGTTTGACGAACAGGGTACATACCAGGGGCAGAACTCGGGGAGTAATCCCGCAAAGGCGGGCTGGCATCTGACGTTTTACGTGACTGGCGAGGGGATGATCCCGGCGCCGGCGATCACGGGAAAGATTACTGTGGGCGCCGATGTGATACCTCTGCTGGGTCCGCCGAGCGTGACGATCGACGGGCTGCCGTCGGCGGTTAGTTACTTTGGGGAGGCTGCGGGTTTCGTGTCGGGGATGATGCAGGTGAATGCGACGGTGCCGGCGGGCGTCCACACGGGGCAGGCGGTTTCCCTCTCGCTTTCGATGAGCGGGAACAGTAGTCAGCCCGGAGTGACTATCTACGTCAAGTAAGGGGGAGGGCGGCGCAAAGATCACGGATGGGGGATGAACACGGCGCGGCAGAGCCAAAGAGAAAACCTTTAGCCGCCGATGAACGCCGATGAACGCCGATAAAAACAAAGAGGGCTCAAGGTTGAAGTGGTCGAATCTGGAGGATGTAAAGACAGATTTGGCCACGGATAGGCGGGGATTAACTCGGATAGAACAGAGAGCAGCTGAGAAGCGGCGCGAAAGTAAGTAGCAGCGCCGACCTCAATCCCCGCGACACGCGTCTGCATGATCGGGTAGGCCGCCAAGTCCTGCACGCCGCACCGCAGCGTCGATGGTCTTCTGCAAGGCGGCGGTGTTGGCCGTCTTGCCATCGCGCTCGCACCAAACTCCACGGCGCGAAATTCCGCCGCGTGCAACGCGATCGCGGCGAGGGTCAACATCATCCAGAGCTTCACACCAGTCCTAATTCGCGGATCGCCGCACCCGCTCCTTTCAGATTCGCGCTCTTCATCTCGCTCCACTTGCGCGAGAGGATCACGCCATCGGCACCGCCCTTGAAGGCCGCGACGACGGCGCCGTGCGTGCCATCGGGCGTGGACTTCGACGACGTCGCCGCCGTCGGAATGTCGATGTCGATCCCGGGCCAGAGCTGTGTTTGCGCACCCGCCAATCCGGCGCGAGCCCGCTTCGCTTCGCGATACACATAGTCGCTGGAGAAGCCGGATTTCGCCAGCTCCGAGAGAGGCTTCTCATTCTGATAATCGAGCACGCGATAGTGGAAGTCGAGCAGTTCCTGTCCCGGGACGTCGCCGTAAATAGTCTGCCCCACCTGGCGGATATAGCCCGCCATCCGTTCACCGCCGCAGTTGTGATACATCACCATTTTCAGGAAGTCGGAGTACTTGGCGAGTTCGCTGAGGTCCTGCTCCGCGCGATAGATCGGCGTGAAGGAATTCTGGTGCCAGATGTGCCAGCCGACCCCGACGGAGGGCTTGATCGACTTGGCCTTCGCGTAGATCGCGCCGTACGTTTCGCGCAGACTGTCGTGCCAGAGATTCTCCCACGCGAGAATCTCCGGATAACGCAGCATGATCCGCCACAGCATCACGTAATAGCCGTCGACGGGCCGCTTGCCGCCGCGCGTGAATTCGCCGAGCGCTTTGAAACCCGCTCGCGCGCGTGCCACGTTGATCCCGCGCCCGCGCGCCTTCTGTTCACAGAACGAACAGAAGCACGTCACCGATCCGGGATTGACGCCGCGCGTCATGTTTGAAAACGCGCCGTGGCGCTCGGAGCCCCACATGATGCCGTCGATCTCCCACGAGCGCGTGTAATCTTCGACCGTGCCCAGCAGGAAGTTGCGGTAGTTCGGATTGTTGAAACAGAGCGTACCGGCGTTCTGCCCATCGAGTTGCTTTTCCTGCGCCTGCGCCACGTTCGGCACGTCGCGCGACCACACGTCTTCAAACCAGCAGATCGTCTTCAGCCCGCGCTTGCGCGCTGCCGGCAGCACGGATTCGAGCACGTCGAAATCGCCAAGATCGGGCGCGCGCAGATTCTGCAGCACCGTGTCGCGGTAATACTGAGGATGCACGCGGGTGTAGCTGCCGCCCTTGAATGTGTCGGTGTCGTAGGCCTGTTTGCCGTGATCGGGCAGCGGCTGACCGGGGACTTGCCGGCCCGCGATCCCTCGCCCGTAGGTGAAGGTCGCGACGAAGAGAGTGTTCACGTAGGCGTCCTGCTGGAATTCGTCGAGCACCTTCTCGACGCCCTCATCGGCGAACGACACGGCGCCCACCTGGATGCCCACCATTTTCGACGCGCCGGCAGCGGGCGCTAGCGGAGCGGCCGCGGCGGCGGCAACGGCGTTACGGAGAAACTTGCGACGGTCCATATTCACCAGACCATAACATCTATACGGGCGTCGCGCTGAAGGTTTGCCGCCGTGACAGGATCTTGGCGGTGATGACGCGGTGCGGCGACGGCAAGCCGTTGATTGCGCAAGTTACCTGGTTGGCGAGTAACGTGCGATGCACATCGTTGATGAATCTGCTCAAGCTCCTCACATTTGGTTGCGCGACGCTCTCGTTTGCCGCGGACCAGCCACCGGCCAAATCGCCCGAGGTGTACGATCGCGCGATACACGCGAATGCGAGAGCGCAGGATAGCGAGACTGCCGCGCCCGCCAACTCTGAAGTCTTCGACAATCTGGTGATCGCCGCCGGGAAGAGCATTTTGCTGGATTCCGCGCTGGATTATGCTTCTGCCCCGACGGTTGCGGTCGCGCTGAAATGCATTACCTGCAACTCCGCGACGACATCGTTGGCAGCGGCCGGTGTGGTGCTCCAGGCGAGATGGATGGTCCCGAATGCGGATTACCGCGTCGCGACGGAGACCAAGTCGTCATCGACCTTTCCGTACTGGGATGCAGGCGGGGTGATCTTCAATGTGTACGGCTCGCAGTTTCAACTAATCTTGCAGAATAACGGCAGTCAGACGCTCTCGCTCGCGCAGGTCACGTTGTTCCGACGCGCGCAGTAGTCGTCACGGCGGGCTTCTCGGCGCGCGTCGGCAGGCGGTTGCCGCGGAGTGACCACCGCTCCGTTGAAGAACACACTCCTATCAGAGCCGCGACGGTTACGAAGCGGTGGTCACGCGGGCCACCGCTCTCTGACGGTCGCGGCTCGAATTGAGGGCTCGGCGGCGCGTGGGGCTCGGCACTTGATCACGTACGATCGGCGCGAAAACCGAGCCACGATCGCATTTACCGGGCCAGGACAACGCGTCCCGGGCCCGACTCCGGGGCTGGAGTTCCCGGACGCTTCACGCGGGCGATGATCGCGAGCGCGCCGAGATAGAATACGCCGCCAATGATGATCGTCTGCGCCAGACCAAGGTAAATCGCGCACACAAGTGCGCCTACCGAGCCGAGCACGCTCGCTGCCGCGTTCAAACTCCACGCCCAGCGGACGCTGGGAGCGTGCCACTCTTCCAGGCGCTTCAAACCCGTCGGGAACGGCATTCCCATGATGAAGCCGAGGGGAGCGATCAGCGCAACCGTGATCGCCATTTTCAGCAGCCACGGCAGCCACACCAGTGCGGAAAGCAATGACGAAAGCACCACTGCCAACAGCGTGGTGAGCAGCGCCGTCAGGCCGAGCACCTTGATCATGCGGCCTTCATCGCCCGCCAGCACTCGCTTGCTGTAGTAACTGCCCAGGCCGCTCGAGAGTAACATCGAGAAGATCACGACGGTCAGAGCGTACGTCGGATGCCCGAGGAATAGGATGAACTTCTGAATCAGCCCGACCTCGATCAGGATGTATCCCGCGCCGATCAGCAGAAAGTAGAACAGGAATCCGCGAACGCCCTGTTGCGACGGCAGGCGCGTGCCGAGCACGAGCGGCGGCGCCACCAGGATCACCATCGTGGCGAGCAGGCTGATCGCCATCAGTTTGAACAAGAGCGGCACCGCGTCATTAATCTTGCGGTCGGCGGTATTGGCCCCGCCCTTCATGAACTCCCACAGATCGCGCGGCTGCACGGTGTAAAAGAAGAACGGACGGTCGTCGGAAACCGGAGTGATGTCGAACGTGTAATTGCGCTCGTACTCGGCCGGGTGCGGGCTCAACAACAGGTCGCGGAACTGATTCTTCATCTCGCTGCCCGGATAGTAGATGGCCCGCTGCACGCCCTGCGCGAACAGGGCCTGCGCGCGCGCGATATCCGCATCGCTCAGCGGCTTGCGCGCCACTAGCACGGTATCGAGCGCGCCGTAGCCCTCCGTCGTGCCCTGCCGCGACACGATCACGTGCCGCCATGGCTGCTTCTCGCCGATCTGCGTCAGGGCGTCGATGGCCAGCGAAATCAGCCGCAGCGATTCGCGCGGCGGATCGAAGCCCCAGCGCGTCACGGCCCGCACGCCGTCGTCGGTCAAGTGCGTCAGATAGTCGCGGAACGCATCGCTCGTATAGAGATTGTTCTCCGAAAGCGCGAACGCGCCCGCCGCAGTCGCCGCCCACGTGTCCACCAGCGTTGCCTGCACTACCTGGTATTTGGCCGTGCTCCGCCGCACGAAGCTCCGCCCGTCCTCCACGTACAGATGGACATCGGGGCGCCAGTAGAGATTATTGCTGTACCTGGCGAAGCGCTGCTGCATCACGGTGTGCGCGATCAGCGGATTGATCTCCACCGCCGTTACATCCTTGCTTCCCGCCGCGATCGCGCGAGCCACGTCCCACCCGCCGCCCGGTCCGATGATCAGCGTCTTCGCGCCCGGTCGAACGGCATACGGCAGCGCCGGACCCTGAAGCATCAGATCGGCGCGATTCTTTTCCGTCAGGTGATTGAAATCGAAGTGGGCGATCGTCGTCGCCGCGTCGGCGTCAATCACGATATTGTACTCGCCGTCCGATTGGCGCACCACGCCGATCCGCGACAGATCGTTCCACCGCTTGAAGACTTCGACGGGAAGCGCCTGCCCTTTCGCGTGCCGGATGGTCAGCACCGGATGCTTCTGGTTATAGACCAGGAACGCGACCAGCGTGAGCGCCAGCGCGACGCTCCCGGCGCGCCCGCTTCGAGAACCCGCGAGGCTGTGCCAAATCGCGGCCGCCACTGCGAACGTCACTGCCGCGCCGATCACCGTGTCGGGACCGCCCACCAGCCGCACCATCGCGAGCAGCAGAAAACATCCGGCGGCCGCACCCGCAAGGTCGAAGAAGTAGATCCGGTCGACGTGCTCGATCGTCTCGCTGATCGCGAGCGACACAATCGCGCCGGCCAGGAAGAACGGCAGCGCGGTCGTGAAGTAGACGAGCGCCAAATCCCAACTGGAAAGCGTATCGCCCTGCGCCAGCAGGATGGCGAGCGCCACAATCACGAGCAGGCTGTTGATCAGGCTCAGGCGTCCGAGGCGAGCGAACAGTGGACCTTTCCACCCCGCCACGACGTAGGAGAAGACGCCGCCCAACCCCAGGCCGAAGAGCGCGATCGAGATCGCCAGGAAAGCGAAGTGATAGTAGAAGACGACTGAAAAGATTCGGGTGAGGGCGAGTTCGAGAAGCAGCGTCGCCATGGTGGTGAGGGCCACGCAAAGGTAGACCTCACGCCACTGCGCCGAGTTGGGTTTCACGGAGTTCAAATTTAATTGTAAGGCGATCGTTTACTGTATGTAGATCTGCACGGAGTTGCTGACCGAGTCGCTGAATCCGAGCGTTAGATTCACCACGCCCTTCGCCAGCCCCTGCGGCACGACTACGTTGATCTGATACAGTCCCGCGAAGGTCGGCGTCAGGCCGGCGTATAGCGGCACAACCACGGTGCCGCCGATGCCGCCGCCGAAATTCACCGTCGCCGTCGACGTGATTGGCGCGAATGGCGCGGTCGCCGGCGCCGGCTGTCCGCTAATCACCTGCGGATTCGTCGGCCCGAGGCCAATCGCGTAGATCGTCAGCGCATCGCCGGCCTTCGCCGGGTGCGTATTCACCCCGGGGAACGATCCCACGGGCATCGGAATGCTCAGATCCTGATTTTGGATTGCGCCGTACGTGCCCACCCCGATCAAGAGCAGCCGCGGCGCGCGATCCGCCACCACCACCGACACCGGATTGCTGCTCAGGCCGTCGCGCTGCGCCTGCACCACCACCGTCCCATTCGAGATTTCGTACGGCATCTGAAAGGCAAGCTGACCGTACGACGAGTAGTACATCGGCGCCGGCTTGCCGTTCACCGTCACGCTCGCGCCGCCCACGGACGTGGCCAGCGGAGGCGCCGGTCCGACGGTCAGCGGGCTGAACGAAAGCTGGTCGCCGAGCACCACCATGACATCGCCGCGCGCCACTGTATCGCCCCCGCCGAACGAGCCGTTGTCGACTACACCCTGATACTTGATCGATGGGGCGCCCTTCGCGACCACCGTGAACTCGACCGGCACCGTGATGTTCCCGTTCGCCGCGTTCGAAGCGATCACGACCGAGCCGGTGTACGTGCCGGGCGCAAGCGTACCCGCATCGAGAGTCAGCGCCGCGCCTCCCGGGTAGCTCGTCGCCGTCAGCCACGATCCGCCGCCAGACAGCGCGCTCGACACCGTGAGGGTTCCCTGCCCCAGATTGTTCAACGCCACTGCCGTACTCAAGGGCGGTGCGCCCTGCGCCAGCCGCACCTGCACCTTATCAGTCGACGCCTGAGCGATCGGCTGCGAGGTCACCCGCATCGTGACTGCGATCGTTTTGTTATCCGCGGCGAAGCTCGAGCCGCCGGTGGTCACCGTTCCGGAGAACGTCCCCGACTGCATGTTCGAGGTCGGCACCAGATGAATCCGGTAGGGGAAGAGGAAGCGGAACGTGCCCGTGCCGTCGACCGCCAGTGAGAGCCATTGCGCGCCGTCATTCGTCTTTGCGACGCCGCCCAACTGGCTGTTCGTCGAAAAGGTGATGTCGCGCGAGGATCCCGGCGCCACATAGACGTCCACGCTGCCTGGCACTGCACCGCCGATCGCCGCCGTCACCGTGATCGTCTGCGGAGCATCCACCACGTTCGCGTCGTTATCGGCCACTGTCACGATGCCCGTCGTGGTGCCCGCCGGCAGCGCCGACGTATTCAGCGAAATTGTGATCGGAGTGCAGTTGCCCGGACGGGTGGAGCAGGCGCGCGGCGCGCCCACCAACGTGCCGATCCAACTGGCGGAGGACGAAAGCTTGGGGGACAGGGAGCCGTCGGCATCATTATAGATCTCGACTGTTTGGGCAGCGCCGTTCGAACCTTGCGCAATTGCAACCGGCCCGACCGTACTCGAAACAAGGCGCAGACGGGGAGCCGCGCTCAAACCGCTCGCGGCGAAAAACAATGCGGAAACCGCGAGAAACTGCCGTTGATTTATACCCACTCGAGAGCACCCTTTTTATACGCCCAGATGTACCCGACCGCCAGAATTACAAGGAACACCGCAACTTCGGCGACACCGAACCATTGCATCTGGCGATACCGTACAGCCCAGGGGAATAAAAAGATGGTCTCGACGTCGAAGATGACAAAAAGAATGGCGATGATGTAGAAGCGCACCGTATAGCGTCCGCGGGAATCCGATGCCGCTTTGATACCGCACTCATACGCTTCCAGCTTGGCTGCAAACGGAGCCGACGGTCGTATCAGTTTCGCGGCCAGGATCGCAACGACGGGAAAAGTGATCGCGATTGCTAGAAATATGAAGATCGGGAGGTAGCCGCTAGGCATGGCCATCACTATAACACGCAGCCTCGCGAGAGGGCAGGAGACAAACCCTGCCTCGCTACCTCGAACGTCCTGGACAATTTCGAGTGTGCGACTCAAGCAAACTACCAGTACCTATTACACTTGCGAGTCTGAACTTAACCCGATAGGCTGTAAAGAAAGTATTTCCGATTGCTTGTAAGGAAATCGAAATACCACCTTCGTACCGCGTAGCCTGAAGGTCCAAAACTTACCTTCGTAAAGTCGCACTGGACGAGTCTATTTTCGTCTATTCATTCGAGCTCGAAGCGAGAACTAACCGAAATACATGGGAAAACTGGGGATTCGTACAGCTTTATATTTGTTGACGGCGATTTGCGGGCACGCGTCGACGGCGGTCTTTCAAACGGCGCCTGGCGCCCAGATCGGCACGGCGGCCATCAGCGACCGGATCACCTTTATCGTTACGGCGAACCGGGTGGAGATTCAGATCGAGAACCTGCAAAGCCTGACCAAAGTGGAAACGCAGGCGATTGCTTCGGTCGACTTCCTCTTCAACGGCTTTGCGAATGTCCAGCCGACCACGATCACGATGCTGAATTCGTCGAACTCCACGGAGGCGAATCTCGGGAACGTCATTACCGTGGCTGGGAACACCGGAAACGTGACCGCGGCGCTCAACACGATCACCAGCCGCTGGCAAATCGCCTCCTCCGGGACTACGCAGTTGATCATCGGCGGCACACAAATCAACGTGTTTAGCGGTGGATCGCCCAATCAGCTCGTGATCGGACCTGAGCCTTACAATAATCCGAATAATGCCGTGATCGGCCACAACCCATTCCTGGAAACTCCCTCGGGCACGCACATTTCGTTCGTCCTCGATTACTTGCCGAGCGTGGGAATTACGGCGGCGACTACGATCAATTCGGCCACTGGTTTCCGACCAAAACTGGATTTTGGAACAATGTTCGCCGCGGCGCAGGAAATAGAACTGATTGTGGAACTTCCGGAACCTGAGACCATCCCACTTTCGCTAACCGGTTTCGCCATGCTCGGGGCGGGCGGCATTCTCCGGCGCCGCAAGAGACAGGTCAGCCCGAGCGATCTGTAGAACAGCGATCTGTAGAACTCTACCGGCACCTCACAAGCACTACCCCAACCGAAAAACCCACACTATCCTGCGGATTATTGCCTTACCCAACGGCTTTCGATTTGAACTTCTCCGCACAGACCGTTGCCATTTCCCGGCTCAACCTCGAACTCAAGCTCACGAATACTGCTCTCACCGGCGCCGGCATGACACCGACGTACCAAAGTTCTTCCATCGGGACCTTCGATATCGATAGTCAGGGCGGGCCGCGATCGGAGACGAAGGCCAATAGCGGACGGCCTCCAACATCGGAGGCCACACGATCGGCTTCTGCAGTGTACGCTTCCGAAGGAACCGCGATTCCGAACGGGTGATTGGAGGGCCTGCGTCCAACCTGCAATACACCGCCGACGACGGCACTTTGCGCAGCCGCATGAAGGCGGCCACTTCCATCATTGCCAGCAACGCCAACTACTCGCGCATCCCCGCGCGCGTGGTTCCGTTCGCGCACCTGAGTTCCGGCCGGACGTCCGCGCGACAATATAGAAGCCAGATGACTTCCGATCCCCGATCCACTTATGCGCGTCTGCTCGCCGAGCGCCGCGCGGA
>JAOAPT010000712.1 GCA_025463045.1 Candidatus Solibacter sp. | reverse complement strand
GCGGTTCACGATGAACGCGGCGCAGATCGCAAGCCAGAAGAGAGCGGCCATTGAAACAAGGCGGCCCGCGAAATTCAGATTGCCGACGAAACTGCCGACTGCGGCTACAAGGTGAAAGGAGACGTTCGGGTAATTAGCGGCGAGCCGGCTCGGAGGTGCGCGATAGAGATTTCCCGCGGCGGCGGAGTGAGCGTAGAAGACATTCCAGCCCTCGTTATAGGCAAGTTCGTGGCGATAGGTGGAGCGTACCGCGTATCCGGCGAATCGCACGGCAACGGGGATGGCAAAGGCGATCAGGACGAGGATCGCGAACCACCGGCTCACCCGCAGCCTAAAGCTGAAATGACGGGGGATAGCCGGTGGCTTGGATTGCGTGGAAGCATACACGAGTGGCTCTAGAATAGAACCGCCAAGCTTCAAAGAACAACTTCACTTAGGCTAACAGTTACGCTAACAAAGGCGATGTTCGGCAGTGTAAGGAACGGCCGGATCGTGGCGGAGCGCCGGGTCGGCATACTCGGCGTTCGTGGCAGGGACCTCCCAAGCGACGGGGTATTCCTGAAGGCACGTCGGACAGATATAGCGGCCGTGAATAGGCCACATTGCCTGGTTGTGCATACTCTTGCACCAGGTAGTTCGAATCCACTGGATCATGAAGTTTCTCTCCCTCCGTCTAGCTACGCGTAAAATATCCGCGCGCCGGCTTGGCTATTCACAAGCAATTTACGTTCCTAAGGAATTCATCGGATGTGCAGCTTTTCTGTTGACACGGTATGCGGTCAATCGTATGATTCAATCAGTCGTTTGAAATATTGCCATGACTGAGACTCAGGAGAAGATCCTCGATACGGCCGAAAGGCTGATTGGCGAACAAGGGTATGCGGCGACATCCCTGCGTCAAATTATTGCGGAAGCGGGAGTTAATCTCGCGGCGGTGCATTATCACTTCGGCTCGAAGGAAGACCTGCTGGATGCGGCGGTGGTGCGGAAGGCCGGGCCGGTGAACGAGGCCCGAATCGCGGCGCTGGATAGGGTAGAGCAGGAAGCAGGCGAGGGCCAACTCGACATCGATGACGTGTTGGACTGTTTCTTCCGTCCAATGGCCGACGTGACACGTCGGAATCAGAAGTTTGTCCGGTTGATGGGTCGGATTTACTCGGAAGGCTTGATGCCGCAGATTGTGCAGAAGCATTTTCAACCGACGATGGGGCGATTCCTGGCTGCTTTCCGGCGGGCGCTTCCGGAACTGCCGGAGGAAGAGCTGTTGTGGCGGGTGCACTTCATGGTTGGGGCGATGGCGCACACGATGTGCGGACCCTCGTCACTGCCTGGGCTGATGGACGCACCGGTCGATATTCCCCGGCGGATCGAACGGTTGCAGGCGTTCCTTAGTGGCGGATTCCGGGCACCGATAGCAGCGGCCGGGGAGAAGAAATAGATGCGGCCGGTTTGGGTATGGCTGTTCTGCGTACCGCTGGCGGCGGCGCCGGTGGAACTCAGTTTGAAGCGGGCGGTGCAACTGGCGACGGCTCCGGATGGGAACACGCGGGTGCAACTGACGAGTGAGGCGTTGAAGCAGACTGAGTCGCGGCGCCTGCAATCGCGGGCGTCCCTGCTGCCCGACTTGTCCGCGGCTTTCACGGAGCAGAATTTGACGCGCAATCTGGGAGCAATGGGAATTCGCATCACGTCGCCGATTCCGGGGTTGCAAATTCCGCGATTCGTGGGGCCATTCACAATGCTGGACGCGCGCGTGTCGGCGACGCAGAGCGTGTTCGATATCAGCGCGTACCGGCGGTATCAGGCGGCGAAGATGGCGGTGAGCGCGGCGCGGTCGGACGTGAGGGGCACAGAGGAACAGGTCGCCGCGCAGGTGGCGCGAGCGTATCTGGCCGCGGTCCGGGCGGACGCGGATGTGGATGTGGCGCTGGCCAACGTGGCGCTCTCCGAAGCGGTGGTCAAGCAGGCCGAGAATCAGAAGACGGCGGGCACGGGGACGGGTATCGAGATCACGAGGGCGCGAGTGCAACTTGCGAACGATCGTCAGCGGCTGCTGGTGGCGGAGAATGCGCGCCGGAGCGCGGTGCTACAACTGCTGCGCGCGATCGGGCTCGGGTTGGGTACTGACGTGGTGTTGACGGATCGGCTGACGGATGCGCCTGTCGACCCGATGACGCTCGAGCAGGCGAAGGTGAAGGCGCTGGAAGACCGTCCGGACTATCAGGCACAGAGGGAGCGCGAGGCCACGGCGCGGATCTCGGCGAGCGCGGTGACGCTTGAGCGCGTGCCGACGCTCTCGGCATTTGGCGATTACGGCGAGAGCGGCACGGGCTTCAACAGCTCGCTACCCACGCGGACGGTCGGGATTTCGGTGCGGATCCCGGTATTCGACGGCGGCCGGCGCGAGGCGCGGCGCGCGGAATCGGCATCGCAGGCACGGGCCGAGACGGTGCGGACGAAAGACCTGCGGGAACAGATCGAACTCGACGTACGGCTGGCGCTCGACGCGCTTCGGTCGGCGGGGGAGCAGGTGAAGGTCGCGAAGGATGGGCTGGAACTTGCGGAGAACGAGATGACGCAGGCACGGCGCCGATACGACGCGGGTGTGGCGGTGGGACTGGAAGTGACGGACGCGCAGACGCGACTGGCACGCGCGCGGGATAACCAGACGACGGCTTTGTACAACTACAACGTGGCGAGAATCGACCTGGCGCAGTCGGTGGGCGCGGTCAAGCGGATGGTGGAGTGACGTATGAAAAAGCTAATTCTGATTCTGGTGGCGGTGGCGATCGCGGCGGTCGCGGCGTACGCACTGAGGGGGAAGGGGAAAACGCCGGACAACCGGCTGCTGATTTCCGGCAACATCGAACTGGATGAGGTGAACATCGCGTTCAAGACGGCGGGCCGGCTGACGGAGCGCGCGGTGGACGAAGGCGACAGTGTAAAGAAGGGGCAGGTGGTGGCGCGGCTGGATCGCGATCAACTGCTGGCGCAGCGCGATCGGGAGCAGGCGGGGCTGGCTTCAAGCGAATCGCAATTGGTACAGGCACACACCGCGGTGGAACTGCAGCGGGCCAGCCTGGCGGCGGACATCGAGACGCGGCAGGCGGATTTGGCGTCGACCGAGGCGCGGCTCGCGGAGTTGCGCAATGGGGCGCGGCCGCAGGAGAAGTTGGATGTAAGGGCGGCGGTGGAGGCGGCGGCGAGCGAAGTGGATCGGGCGAAGAAGGATTGGGACCGCGCGCAGACGTTGTACAAGAATGACGACATTTCGACGGCGCAGTTCGATCAATACCGCAATCGATATGAGAGCGCGCAGGCGATGTTGAAGCAGGCGCAGGAGCGGGAATCGTTGACGCTGGCGGGTCCGCGCGTGGAGCAGGTGAATGCGCAGAGTGCGCAGGTGGCGCGGGCGCGCGGGTCGGTGAAGATGGCGGAGGCGAATTCGCTGGAGTTGAAGCGCCGCGAGCAGGAGATCACGACACGGCGCGCGGAGATCGCGCGGTCGAAGGCGAGCCTTGCGCTGCTGGACGCGCAGTTGAGCGACACGATCGCGATTTCGCCGGTCGATGGCGTGGTGCTGGTGAAGGCGGCGGATGTGGGAGAGGTGGTCGCGCCGGGGACGACGATCGTGACGGTGGGAGATATCGATCACCCGTGGCTGCGCGGGTATGTGAACGAGACGGACCTGGGTAAGGTCAAGATCGGATCGAAGGTGCGGGTGACGACGGACACCTATCCCGGCAAGGTGTACAACGGGCGCGTCGCGTTCCTCAGCTCGCAGGCGGAGTTCACGCCGAAGCAGATTCAGACGCAGCAGGAGCGCGTGAAGCTGGTGTACCGGGTGAAGATCGAGGTGGAGAATCCGGGGCGCGAATTGAAGTCGAACATGCCGGCGGATGCCGAAATTTTGTTGGGTCAATAGGGATGCCGCCGATTATTCAAATCCGCGGACTGACCAAGCGCTTTGGGACGTTGACGGCAGTGGATCACCTCGATCTCGAAGTCGCGAAGGGCGAGATCTTTGGACTCGTCGGTCCGGACGGGGCGGGGAAGACGACCACGCTTCGGATGTTGTGCGGGCTGATGGATCCCAGCGAGGGCTCCGCGCTCGTGGCGGGGCATGATGCGTCGAAGGAATCACAGGCAGTGAAGGACCAGATCGGGTACATGGCGCAGCGGTTCGGGCTGTACCAGGATCTGACGGTGGAAGAGAACATGGTGTTCTACGCCGATCTCTTCGACATCACGGGCCAGACGCGCGACGATCTCACCGCGCAGTTGTTGAGGATGACACGGATGGAGCCGTTCCGGACGCGGCAGGCTGGGCGGCTGTCGGGCGGGATGAAGCAGAAGCTGGCGCTGATGTGCACGCTGCTGCATCGCCCGCAGATTCTGTTTCTCGATGAGCCGACTAACGGCGTGGATCCGGTGTCGCGGCGCGATTTCTGGGCGATCTTGTATCAACTGCTGAAGGACGGGATCACGATCTTCATGACGACCGCGTACCTGGACGAGGCGGAACGGTGCAACCGTGTCGGGCTGATGCACAAGGGAAAACTGATCCGCTGCTCGACGCCCGAAGTAATGAAGGCGGAGACGGGGACGTCGACTCTGGAAGGCGCGTTCATCAAAACGATCCACGAAGTGGAAGGCGTGGCGCGCTCATGAACTCGGTGGAGATCTACGACCTGGTGAAGACGTTCGGAAGCTTCGTGGCGGTGGACCACGTGTCGCTTGTCGTGAAGAAGGGGGAGATCTTCGGCTTCCTTGGACCTAACGGGGCGGGGAAATCGACGACGATCCGTATGCTTTGCGGGCTCTTGACGCCGACTTCGGGCAAGGCATTTGTGAACGGGTTCGACGTGGCTGTACAGCCTGAAGAGATCCGCCGAACCATCGGGTACATGAGCCAGAAATTCTCGCTATACGACGATCTCACAGTGGAGGAAAACATCGATTTCTTCACGGGAATCTACGGCGTGCCGAAAGCGCGCCGGGCGGAGCGGAAGAACTACGTGCTCGAAATGTCGAACCTGACGGAGCGCCGCGGCGCGATGACGCGGACGCTCTCGGGCGGGTGGAAGCAGCGGCTGGCGCTGGGCTGTGCGATTCTGCACGAGCCGCCGGTGCTGTTTCTGGACGAGCCGACGTCCGGCGTGGACCCGCTGGCGCGCGGCGCGTTCTGGCATCTGATTCACGATCTTTCAGAGGCGGGGCACACGATTTTCGTGAGCACGCATTACATGGACGAGGCAGAGTATTGCCACCGCCTCGCGCTGATGTACAAGGGCAAGGTGATCGCGCTGGGGACGCCCGCGGAATTGAAAGCGGGATTGACGGGGTACACTCTCTTGAATCTCGAGACGAACGATCCGCTGGAAACGATGCGGGCGCTCGAGGGGTTGCCGGGGGTGCACGACGTCGCGGTGTTCGGCGGCGGACTGCACATCACGGTGGACGCGGGCGACGAGATGGTGGCGCGCGTTCGGGAGCGGCTGGCCGGCGCGGGAATTGCGGTGCGGAAGCTGGAGAGGATTCAGCCATCGATGGAAGACGTTTTTGTGGCGATGATCGAGGCGGAGGAGAGGAAAGCGGCATGAGTTACCGGCGTCTGCGCGCGATCTGCGTCAAGGAACTGCATCACATCACGCGCGATCCGCGCAGCCTGGCGATGGCGCTGGCGGTGCCGGTGATGATGCTGCTGCTGTTCGGGTTCGCGCTGAGTCTGGATGTAGACCGGGTGCCAACGATGATCCTCGATCAGGACCAGAGTCCGTCTAGCAGGGAACTGGTGCGCGAGTTTCAGGGCTCGCGCTTTTTCGACGTGCACCCGGTGAGCGATCGGGCGACCATTGAGCGCGCGATCGACCGGAGCCGCGCGTTGATGGGCGTGGTGATTCCGCAAGACTACTCGCGGATGCGGGGAGCGGGGCGGGAAGCGCAGGTGCAGATTCTGCTGGACGGGAGCGATTCGAACACGGCGTCGATCGCACTCGGGTATGTGGAATCGCTGGTGCGCGGGTACTCGCTGGAACTGCGCACAGAGGCTTTGAATCGTCGCGGCGGAGAGCGGCTGGTGGCGCCGGTGGATGCGCGGCTGCGGGTCTGGTACAACAGCTCGCTGGAATCGAAAAACTACGTGGTGCCGGGGCTGATCGCGGTGATCCTGCAGATTATCGCGGCGCTGCTGACCTCGTTGACGATCGCGCGGGAGTGGGAGTTGGGAACGATGGAGCAACTGCTCTCGACGCCGCTACGTCCCGCCGAGATGGTATTGGGGAAGATGGCGGCGTACTTCGCGGTGGGCGTGGCGGATGCGACGATCGCGGTGCTGGTAGGCATCTTCGTGTTCACGGTGCCCTTCCGCGGGAGCATCGCGCTGCTGGCGGTTTCGACGTGCGTGTTTCTGTTCGGCGCGCTCTTCTGGGGGATCTTTGTATCAGCGGCGGCGAAGACGCAACTGCAGGCGTACCAGATGGGGATCTTGAGCAGCTTTCTGCCGGCGTTTCTGCTCTCCGGATTTATTTATTCGATCGAGACGATGCCGGTGGTGATCCAGGTGATCACGCACGTGGTACCGGCGCGGTACGTGGTGACGATCCTGAAGGGCATTTTTCTTAAGGGCGTGGGGATCAGCGTGTTGTGGGAGGAGCTGGCATTTCTCGCGCTGTACGCGCTGATCGTGTTTGTGCTGGCGACGAGGAAGCTGAATCAGAAACTGGTGTAGCGGTATGTGGGAACGGATCTCGGTAATTCTTCGCAAGGAATTTCTGCAGGCGCTGCGCGAGCCGCGGATGCGGGTGCTGTTGGTCGTGCCGCCCGTGGTGCTACTACTCGTATTCGGGTTCGCGGTGAACCTGGACGTGGATCACGCGCGGATCGCGTGGATGGATCAGGATCGCACGCCGGAGAGCCGGGACTTGCGGGATCGATTCACGGGGTCGGGGCGGTTCGATATTGTGAGCGAGCCGGCGGGGGAAGAGGACGTGCAGCGGGCGCTGGATCGCGGCGAGGCGCAGGCGGTGGTGCGGATTCGGCACGGGTTTGCGCGCGATGTGGCACGGGGGCAAAGCACGGAAGTGCAGGTGCTGATCGACGGCACGAATTCGAACACTGCGTCGCTGGTGTCGAGCTACGCGGGGGAGATCATCGCGGCGTATTCGGCGGACGTGATGGCGGGGCAGCAGAGGGTGCGGGTGTTGACGCGGAGTCCGGGCGGCGCGGTGAGCGCGAGCGTGCCGCAGGTGGCGGCGCGGAGTCGCGTGTGGTTCAACCCGGATCTGTACAGCCGGAATTATTTCGTGCCGGGGGTGATCGCGAACATCATCATGCTGGTGACATTGATGCTGACGGCGCTGGCGATCGTGCGCGAGAAGGAAATCGGCACGATGGAGCAGTTGATGGTGACCCCGGTGCGTCCGCTGGAATTGATGTTGGGGAAGACGCTGCCGTTCGCGCTGGTGGGGCTGTTCGATGTGGGACTGGTGACGGCGGTGGCGCTGCTCTTGTTTCACATTCCGCTGCATGGCAGCTTTTTGCTGCTGATGGCGTGCGCGGTCTTGTTCCTGATGACGACGCTGGGGGCGGGGCTGTTTCTGTCGACGATTTCGCAGACGCAGCAGCAGGCGATGATGGCAAGTTTTTTCTTTTCGACGCCGGCGTTTATGCTGAGCGGGTTCGCGTTTCCGATTCGCAACATGCCGGTAGCAGTGCAGTGGCTGACGTACTTGAACCCGGTGCGGTACTTCATCGAGATCGTACGCGGGATCTTTCTGAAGGGATCGGGCGTTGCGGTGTTGTGGCCACAGATGGCGAGCCTGGCGGTGTACGGCGTGGCGATTCTGGGATTGAGCGCGCTACGGTTCCAGAAGAAGCTGGATTGACGCGGCGGGTGCCAAGAGAGTCGCGCTCACGGTGCGGTCGTCGCGGCGAAGTTGGATGGCGTGGAGGGCGGCGGCGATTTGGGGCTGGCGCTCGGCGGCGGCGGTGAGGGAGATGAGGGCGCGGAGACGCTGCTCGAACTGGAGCGCGGCGGCGGGCGTCGGGCATTGCGCGGTGAGTTCGAGATCGACGGCGTTGTGGAGTGCGGCGGTGAGTGTCAGGGAATCGGCGAGGGTGACGAGGTTGTTGGCGTTCGCGAAATTGCCGGGGAGCGGGAGCGGTGTGCCGCCGCGGACGGCGATCCAGATGGGGTGATGGGCGGCGACAGGCTCGGCGGTCGCGAGGATAGCGGCGGGCGAATGGGGTGTGTTGGCTGCGGCGATGAGGGCGGGCGGGCCGAGGAGGGAGACGTCGGCTCCGCGGGTGATGGTGAGAAATTCGGCCCCGGTGGAGGCGATGAGGAGCGCGTGGGCGTTGGGCGAGGCGCCGAGGAGCGCGGGGAGTTTGGGGAACGCGGCGCGGAGTTGGTCGACGTCGACGAAGGCGAGCGCAATGGTGGTAGGCGGGACTCGGGAAGCGAGTGCGGGATCGATGGCGAATTGGGGCGCGGTCGGCCGGCAGGAAGTCGCAAGAAGCGCGAGGGCGGCAACGCGGATTGCGGAAGTCGACGGCAAATTGACATTATGGCAGCATGGGCAAACGCCAACTCGCCGCACTGGATGCACTCGTCGCGGAGATCACAACCGATGCGTACGGTGAGGCCGAGCAACTCTGGGCTTTTCGGCAAGCATTCCAGGACGGAGTGTCCCGGCCGTGTGATGCGCTCGTCATCGACGAACTGGTATCGGTCGTGGAGTTCTGCTGTGATGGGAATGAGCGACGCGGTGTAACTGCCAGATGTCGCCGGCCGGATGGTCGCGAGTACGTGATCGCGGCGGCCGACGTGGTGTTTGCTCCGGGAACGGAGGGTGCGCGGTACGTTGCCGCATACCGGAAATGGATGGGGCTCACATCTGATGCAGCCGAGGCTACTCCTCCGTCCAGCGGCAAGGTGGGGCGTAGAGTGGCCAAGCAGTCGGTGGAGTTGGCCGTGCTGTCATCGAAACGTGTGGTGGCGGTCTGCCGGCTTCTCGAAAGCGGACGGAACATCACGCTGCGGGCTCGGCGTCACTGGGTGCCGGGCGAAATCCTGCGAATCAAGGTGGGCGAAGACTGGACGGAACGAGGTTCACTCCCTTCCCCTGAGATCGAGTCCGCCAGAATCGATGCGCGGGCGCTGGGATTGACTCCGCTCCGGTTGAAGGAGTGCGGGATATGGAATCCGATCGACGAATATTGGGGCGAGGCAGGGGAGCCGATCGCAGGGTGGGCGCGGCCGATTATCGCTAAGGGACCGAGGCCGGCCTTCGAAATGGAGCAGGTGCTGCCCGGCTACACGTTCGACGATCCGGATTGCGACCCGATCGGCGTATCCAATGACTTGCGAGAATCGGGGAATATCGCCGGCGCCTACAAAGCACTGATGGACCTTTGTGAAGCCGACTTGCGATGTCTGGACGCTCACGCGCACTTGGGAAATCTGGCGTTCGAGAAATCGGCCCGCGAGGCGATCGGGCATTACGAAGTAGGGCTGGGAATTGGAGAATTGTCGCTGCCCGAAGGCTTCGACGGCGTGCTGCCGTGGGGATGGATCGACAACCGGCCCTTCCTTCGGTCGATGCATGGGTTCGGACTTTGCCTCTGGCGGCTAGGCCGATTCACCGAAGCTTCGCGAATTTTCAAGCGCATGCTCTGGCTGAATCCAACGGACAATCAAGGCGTCCGACTGCTGATCAGCGACGTGCGTGCGAAGCGGTCCTGGGAGGACAGAAGGGACTTCTAGAGTGTATTTGCCAAGGTTCTCCGCAGGTTGTTATGATTACAGAGCGGGCCACCCTAGCTCAGCTGGTAGAGCGGCTGATTCGTAATCAGCAGGTCGCCGGTTCAATCCCGGCGGGTGGCTCCATTTTTTCATAAATTTATCTCTCCTGTTCAGTTTCTGGCCTGTTCAAAACCTGATCGAATCGTTTGGCTGTTCTTTCCAATCAACTCCGTCTCTAGCGCGAGAGCGGCAGCTCTGACGCTAGCCGGAATTGATTTCTGGTAGTGTCGCAACGTGACGGACGGGTCCGCGTGCCTGAGTTGCGCTTGAGTATCTCGGGGGTCCTTCGCTATTGCGCCGAAGAGCGTTGCGCAAGTCCGACGCAGGACTTGGAAGTTGACATCGGTCGACTCGACTTCCTCGCCTTTCGGAGTCCGCCTCGTGAAGATGCCGACCCTCGCACGAATCGCAGCTGGTTTCAACACGCGATTCAGATAATTTTGCGATCCCCAAGGTCGACCTTTTGGAGATGGAAAGAGCCACGCCCGAGGGTCGG
>JAOAPT010000393.1 GCA_025463045.1 Candidatus Solibacter sp. | reverse complement strand
CTGCGCTGCACGTAAATGCCGGCTTTGAGAACGTGCTGGTTCCACACCTTCGTCACGTTGTCGATCCATTCGATCGTCGTGTTGTAGTTGTAGAAGGGAGCGTTGTTGGTGCCGAACTGCTGCTGATTTCCGATACGGGTTCCGGCATAGGCGAAGCGCGTAATGTAATCGTTCTGTACGGCTTTCGGGTAGATCAGCGGAACGTTGATGACGGTCTTGGTGCGGCTCAAGCCGTCGCCAATGGCGTCGATGTTGATGATGTTCTTGCCGAAGCCCCAGTTGAATTCGTTGGTGAGCGTCGGGCTGAGGGCGGCGCTGGCGCTGACGACGAGGCTGTAGCCCGGGCGCGTATCGGTGATCGGCACGAGCGGGAAGCCGGAGCCGAGCACGAAGGAGCCGTAGGCCGAAGTTACCGAGTCCGAGTTATGCAGATAGTGACCGAAGAGGCGCCACTTACTGCTCAGGTTGTAATCGGCGCGGACCAGATCTTCACGGCGCGGATACGAATCGGGAATTTGCGAGGAGTAATTGAAGCCCTTGTTGTTGACGCTCGCGTTGTTCGGCGTGGGAAACCAGTTGAGGATCGCAACACCGGGGGCGTAAAGGCGATTCTTGGGGATGATGTTATTCGCGAAGATGCCGCCCAGCGGGTCTTTCAACTGGGGAATCGGGGCGCCGTTCTTGTCCACGCTCTGCGAGAAATCGCCGCCGCGTTCGAGCGCGGTCGGGAAGGTCGCATCGCGGCGTCCCTGGGGCTTCAACTGACGTTGAAATTCCTGGCTCCAGAAGAAGAACAGTTTGTTCTTGGTTCGTTCGAATACTTTGGGAATGTACAGCGGACCACCGATCGTATAACCGGGATCGTTGAAGCGGAACAGATTGCGCGGCAGACCGTCGCGATTGTTCTTCCAGTTATTCGCGTTGAGTCCGTCATGGCGATGGAACCAATACGCGCTGCCGTGGAAGTTGCTCGAACCGCTCTTGGTCACTACCGAGATCTGCGCACCCGAACTGCGGCCGTACTCGGCCTGATAGTTAGAGGTGAGCATCTTGAATTCCTGCACGGAATCCAGGCTGACGGTCTCGAGCTGATCGCCGTTGTTGCCGGTATCGACATTGCCGATGCAATCGAGCGTGAGGTTGTTCTGATCGAAGCGCGCGCCGTTGGCCGAAATGTTGGCCAGGCCGGCGTGTCCGCCAGTGGTAAGGTTCGCGGTGGAAACCACGCCGGGCAGCAAGCCCGCGAGCTGGAGATAGCTTCGCGAATTTACGGCGACGTTTTCGAGTTCTCTTGTGGTTAACGCCGCGGAGCGCTCTCCGCTTTCCGTCTTGAGCTGAAGGGCCTGAGCGCTGACTTCCACCGACTCGGTGACCGCGCCGATTTCGAGCGAGATAACACCCGCTGAAATCTTGTCATTCGCCAGCACGGTTAAATTCTGGCGCTCGGCTTTCTTGAATCCCGGGTTCTCCACCACGAGACTGTACTTGCCAGGTAAAACCTGCGGAAAGACAAATCTGCCTTCAGAGTCGGTTTTGGTATTGTATGCGGTGCCTTTATCCTGCTCGGTTAACGTCGCCGAAGCGTTGGCAACCGCAGCCTGCTGGCGATCGACAACTGTACCGGCGATGGAACCGCTACTAGTCTGTGCGTATCCACTGAACGCTATTACGAGTAGCGCCAGTATCCCCGTCAATATTCTCATCCGTGCAACTCCTTTTTCAACGTAGAAATCAGGACCAACGTGGGAGGACTACCGGCAGGCACACTTGGACGCTGTGTAACAGCATTTACCTCGGACCCCTGTCCGGTAACCCCGTAACCTCTAATTCAACCAAACGCGTACGTCTGGATGATTAGGTATTTAATGCGAAGCTGGAACTAATGTCAAGTGCCCCTTCGGACGTACGACGGACGAGTCCGCGATAACCGCAGGCCGATAACGGTAAAGTGCACAAATAATTTACGTATGTTCCGGGCTGAAAGAAACGAACCGCACACTCTTCAGGCGACGGCGTTGGAGGCGTGGTAGGAGCTGCGCACCAGCGGGCCGGATTCCACGTGGGCAAAACCCATTTCGCGGCCCGCCTGCCCGAGTTCATCGAACTCCGCCGGAGTGACATAGCGGACAATCGGCAGGTGCTTGGGCGATGGCCTGAGGTATTGCCCCATGGTGAGGATGTCGACCTGATGGGCGCGTAAATCGCCCATCACCTGAAGCACCTCAGCCGCGGTTTCGCCGAGCCCGAGCATCAATCCGGATTTCGTCGGCGTGGCCGGCTGCACGTGCTTCGCGTGGGCCAGCACGTCGAGCGACCGCTCATAGCGAGCGCCCAATCGCACCTGCCGGTAGAGGCGCGGCACGGTTTCGGTGTTGTGATTCAGCACGTCGGGGCGCGCCTCCATCACGGTTTCGACGGCCTCGCGATTGCCCTGGAAATCGGGGATCAGCACTTCGACGCCGCAGCCCGGTACGCGGTCGCGAATCGCGCGGATGACCATCGCGAAAAGCTCGGCGCCGCCATCGTGGCGATCGTCGCGGTTGACCGACGTGATCACGGCGAACTTCAGCCCCATCGCGGCGACGGCCTCGGCGATGCGCGCGGGCTCGTCGTAATCGACGGGCAGCGGCGCGCCCTTCTGAACGGCGCAAAATCCGCAGCGGCGCGTGCAGACGTTGCCCAGCATCATGAAGGTCGCGGTGCGTTGATTCCAGCACTCGCCCACATTCGGGCAGGCCGCGCTTTCGCAGACCGTGTGCAGCCGGAGGCGATCGATGAGCTGCTTGAGTTCGCGATAATTTTCGCCGGCGGGCGCGGGCGCACGCAGCCACTGAGGTCGGTCGAGCTTAGGGGAAATGGAAACCAGCACTGCTTCTATTGTAATGCCGGCGCTGCGACCTGCACCCGCTCGCCCGCTTTGACGAGCTGCTCCCAGTTTCCGTCCGCGATCGGGATTCCGTTCTTGCGCCGCTCCGCCTCGGTGCGCCACTCGGGATCGCCGGCGACCATCACTTCGCCGTAGCCCGGCGCGGTTGCGGTCGATTTCATCAGCGCCACCAGGTGCTCGACGCGCGCGGTGAATTCGTCCACCGGCATGAAGCGCGCCACGTCGATCGCCAGGAACATCTGGCTGACGCGCACCTTCTTGCCGCGGAAGCGAATCGCGCCGACCTCGGTGGACATCGCGCCGCCGCTGAGCACGGCGCACAGAATCTCCACCATCATCGCCAGCCCGCTGCCCTTGTAGCCGCCGAGCGGCATGAGCATTCCCTTGTACGCGGACTGGGTGTCGGTGGTGGGAACGCCCGCCGAATCGAACGCCCACCCGGCGGGGACTTCGGGCTGGCCGTTGAGGAACGCCTTGAAGATCTTTCCCGCCGCGACCGTCGTCGTCGCCATGTCGAGCAGCCACGGGCCGGGCACCGACATGCAAATCGGATTGGTGCCGAGCCGCCCTTCCCTGCCCTGCCACGGCGGCACGATCGGCGACGCGTTGCACATCACGATCCCGATCTGTCCCGCGGCGCGCATCTTTTGCGCCCACCACGCCGCCGCGCCAAAGTGATTCGATTCCTTGGCGACGACCAGCGCCATTCCGTTCTCGCGCGCGATCCGCACCGCGTGCTCGCAGCAGGTCTCCGCGACCCACTGCCCGAGCGCGTTCTGTCCGTCGAAGTGCAGGCAGCTTCCGCTCTCGCTGATCACGGCGCCATCGGCCTGCGCGTCCATTTCATTGGCGAGCAGTTGATCGACGTAGTAGGGGAGTAGTTGGATGCCGTGAGAATCCACCCCGCGGAGATTGGAGGCGACGAGGCACGCGGTGGTGACCTCAGCCTTGTGACGCGGGACTCCCGCGCCTTGTAGGATCGCTTCGCAAAATTGAGTGAGGTTTTGGACGGATATCGTTGGCATGAACTACCAGCGTACCAGTGGGACAAGCCATCGTCGTTCGTGGGCTGTCGTGCGCGCGTGCTGCCGGGCGACCACCGCTTCCTTACGGTCGCGGCTCCGATTGATTTTTCACCCTGTCGACGCGCGCGTGCAACAAATATGCGACGACCTGTCCACCTCCGCGTCCGCCCGCTCAACTTTCAAAATATGCGGCCCCGTAATCCGAGCCACGACCGTGAGGGAGTGGTGGTCCCCCTCCCTCACGATCGCGGCTGTCAGAACTGAACTCGTCCGCTGAGCAGAATCTGTCTTCCGCCGGGGTCCGACGTATTCTGTCCGAAGCTGGGACTACTCATATTTGATACAGGATTGAGAAAATTCCGGTGATTGAAGATGTCGAAGAACTCCGCCCGGAATTGCAGCGCGACGCGCTCCTTCAACGGCACGCGCTTGATTAGCGTGAAGTTCTGGTTGTCGAGCCCGGGACCGCGGAAGGTATTCTTCCCAAGGTTGCCGAACTGCACGCGCGAATCGGCGAGCGGCAGTCCGCTCGGTCCAAGCGGCGTGACCACGATGCCCGTTCCATTTAGTGGCGTGACGAACGTGCGGTAGTCGCGCGATACCGGATCGAGCGTGATCGTGCCGCCCGGGTTGTAATCCGGACGCGCGGC
>JAOAPT010000377.1 GCA_025463045.1 Candidatus Solibacter sp. | reverse complement strand
GTATACGGTCGGCGAGTTTGACGAGGATCACGCGAATGTCCTCGACCATCGCCAGCAGCATTTTGCGGACGCTCTCGGCCTGCCGGTCCTCGGCGGAGAAGACGTCGAGTTTGGTCAGCTTGGTGACGCCATCGACGCAACGCGCGACGTCGGGTCCGAATTCCTTGCGCACCTGCTCGACAGTGACGCTGGTGTCTTCGACGACGTCATGGAGCAGACCAGTCTCCATGGCGACAACGTCCATGCGCATATCGGCGAGAATGTGGGCGACCATGACGGGATGCGCCATGTACGGCTCGCCAGAGTCGCGCGTCTGGCCTTCGTGATATTTGCTGGCGAAGCGGAAGGCCTTTTCGAGCGCGGTGAGGTCGTCCTTCGGACGATACTCGCGGATCTTGGCTTCCAATTCGCGGTACAGCAACTCCACGGGATCGGATGGATGCGGTACGGGCGCTGATTCGGAGAGGCTGGTCGACTCGGAAGGCACTCTATTTCGATTGTAGCTGGTTGGTTTTATTCCTGCAGAAATACAAAAACGGGGAGCGCCTTTCTAAGGACGCGCTCCCCGTTCGAATGGTTGACGAATGGACTATTTCGCGTTCGGATCGGCGACGATACCACCGCCGGTCTTGTTCTTCTTTTCAGCCTTTTCTTTCTTCTTCGCCAGGGCCTTCTGCACCCAGTCGTCGGCGATTTTGGTCTGCTTCTCGTAATCTTCCTTCGTATCGGCGAGGTCGGCCTTTTCGCGAACCAGGAGGTTCTCGTAGGCCATCGCGTCGTCGTAGTCAGGGTTGATCTGCAGCGCCTTGTCGAGAGCCTGCAGGCCGCCATCGATGATGGGACCGAACTTCTGCTTCAGCTCTTCCTTGGTCTTCTTGTCTTTGATGGGGCCTGGATCTTCCTGCTTCATGCCGAGGCCGGCGCGCGCCTTGCCGTACTCGGGATACCAACGCGACCAGGCGATAAAGCCCAGGCTGTAGTAAGCATCGGCGTTGTTCGGCTCGACGGCGATCAGCTTCTCGTACCACTGCTGCGCTTCGTCCCACTTCTTCTGGTTGAGATTGAGCGAGGCGATGGAAGCGATGGCGACGGTGTTCTTCGGTTCCTGTTCGAGAACCTTTTTGAAGTTGTCGAAGGCGGCCGAAGCCATCTTGTTGTTTTCGGGAGAGTCGGCGCCAGGGATGTACTGCTGCATATACGCAGTAGCCAGATAGAGGCGCGCGGCTGCGAAACCGGGATCCAGTTCCACCGCGGTTTTGAAGTGCTCGACGGCCTCCGGGTACTGAGCGGCGGTGAACGCCTGCACACCCTTGTTCAGCTGATCGCGGGCCTTTAGCTGATTGCAGCTGATGCTGAGGGCCGCCAGCGCAGCCACCGCCAGAATCAACATTCCCTTGCGCATATTATTGTCCGGCCTCCACCTTCGCCGTCATCAGACCGACCTTGTCGATCCCGGCTCCATGGGCTATGTCGATTGCCTTGGCCACCCACTGGAAGTCCAGGGATGGATCGCCCTTCACGAACACCACACGCTCGGCGCGCGTCTTGAAGATTTCTTCGAGACGGCTGCCCAGGCGTGCCTCGTCACTCGTCTCGCTGTTGATGGAATAATTGTGATTGGCGTCGATCACAATGACCACAGTGCGCTGATCCGATTGATTCGGCTTCTGGTTTGGTGGGGGCGGCTGTGGCACGAGTGCCTCAAGCCCTTTCGGCGTCAAGGGCGTGATCACCATGAAAATGATGATCAGCACCAGCAGGACGTCGATCATGGGCGTCATGTTGATATCAGCTTTCGGACCACCACCGGCCCCGCCGACGGACATTCCCATAAGATTGCTCCTTTAAGAAACTTGAAATTCGTTACTGTCCGGCCGGCGGTGCTGCTGCCGGTGCGGCATCCGGTTTAGGCTTGCCGCCTTCCTGCATCTGTTCGGTGAGCAGACCCAACTGGTCCACGCCGGCCGCACGCAGGTTATCCACCACATCGACCACCCGCTCGTAGCGCGCCCTGGAATCGGCCTTTACGAAAACGGTTTTATCCAGACGGTTGGTCAGCATGTCCTTCACCTTGGCGGGAAGGTCTTCGGGCGCCATCTGGGTGGTATTGAGATACGTTTTGCCGTCGCGCGTGATCGCACAGACGATCGCGTCGCTCTTATCCGCCGCTTGCATCGAGATCGGGTGTTGGGTTTTCACCAGATCGACGCTCACACCTTTCGACAACATCGGCGTGATGACCATGAAGATGATGAGCATGACCAACATCACGTCCACCATTGGAGTGACGTTGATATCGGCAATCGCCGCCGGCGCCGCATGTTTCTTTTTGTCAGCCATTTGTATTTCTCCAGAGGCTTCGGGGTAGAAGCGGGGGAGCGCCTCGGGACCCTCCCCCCAATCAACTCACCGGAACCCAATTTACCAGCGGTTGCCCGCTGGAGCTACTTGCGGACGCCGCGCTGCGACCGCTTCAGGAAGTAGTCGATCAATTCGCTGCTGGAGTTTCCCATTTCCACGTCGAACGACTCGATTTTGCCCGTGAAATAGTTGAACATCCAGACGGCGGGAATAGCCACGAACAGACCGATAGCGGTGGTTACCAGCGCTTCCGAAATACCGCCGGCGACGGCGCCGAGACCAGTCGACTTCTCGTTCGAAATGCCCTTGAACGCGTTGATGATGCCGACGACGGTGCCGAACAGTCCGACGAACGGAGCCGTCGAACCGATGGTCGCCAGTCCGCTGACGCCGCGCTTCAACTCGGCGTGCACGATAGCTTCGGCGCGCTCGAGAGCCCGCTTGGACGCCTCGATTTCTTCGCCCGGAATCTCCGAGCTGATCTGATGAGCCTGAAACTCCTGGAGTCCGGCGACAACGACCTTCGCCAGGTGGCTCTTCTTGTAGCGATCCGCAATCTTCACAGCTTCATCGAGCTTGCCTTCGCGCAGAGCTCCGGCCACTGCCGGCGCGAACTGCCGCGACTGCTTGCGTGCCGCGCTGTATGCCATGATGCGATCGATCATGACGCCGATGGAGTACGCGGACATGATGAACAGGCCGACGACGACTGCCTTCGCCAGGGGGCCCATCTGCTTCCAAAGGGACGCGGGATCCCAACTAACGGTGCTGCCTTCCTGAAGCAAATACAGCGACCATACTTGTAATTGCAAAAGCATAGGTTTTCTCTCTCCTGCGAGTTGATTTTTGTGCGATCTGCCCAACACGCGTTGTACGCGTGCCGGGGCTTCTTAACGGGCTGCTTCGTTTACTGACTCAACGTGAAGTTCACGTCGATCTGAGTTGACACCTCGACCGGCTCTCCATTAAGGAGCGTCGGCTGGTATACCCACTGTTTCACCGCTTCGAGAGCGGCCGGAATCAGCAGCGGGTGGCCGCCGATCACCTTAAGATCCTGAATGGTGCCATCCTTCGAGATGATGGCTGCCAGATGCACGACGCCCGAAATGCGCGCCTGCTTGGCGAGAGGAGGATAGTTGGGCTTCGGCTGGCGGACCAGCTTGGCCTGTTGCACGTTACCGCCGATTGTGATGCGCTTGGGCGTCACGGGCTTCTTTTCCGCAGGGGGCGGAGGAGGCGGAGGAGGCAGTGCGGCGCTCGGAACCGAGCCGATGATGCCGCCGAGGACGCCGCCCGGCGTACCGCCGGCCACGCCACCCGGGACGCCGCCGACCACACCGGCTACACCGCTCGACGCGGGCGGAAGTTCTTCTTCCTTAATCGTGGCGATTTCTTTGGGGACGACCTTCGGCGCCATCAGCTTGCCGGCGTCGAACTGGCGCGGGATCACCTTGACAATCTTGACCGGAGCGGGAGCCGAAGGCGGAGGAGGCGGAGGAGGCGGAGGAGGCGGCGCCACTAGAAAACTCTGCAACGTAGTTTTCGGAAGGACATCGTAGTAGACCATCGGCAGGATGACTCCGACGATGATCAGGACAATCTGACCGATGAACGCTCCGAGAGTAGTCCACGTCGATTTGGTCTTACCCTCAACGAATGTTTGCTCGAACATACAAAGCTCCCTTTCCTTTTGACACCGCGGAGAGCACGAAAGTGCCCGGCCGCGACGTTTCTATTTGATTGCCCTCGCCGGGCTCTTCCGCACCGTCTCCGGACGGACCGGACCGGCCGCCGGGGCAGTCTTTTTATGACTGTCCGTATAGTTGTGCCAAAACAACACGATCGGACTCGCGATAAATACCGAAGAGTACGTTCCCACGATGATTCCGCAGACCAGCGCGAAGGAGAAACTGTGGAGCACCGGGCCACCCCAAATAAAAAGCGCGATCACGGTGAGGAACGTCAAACCAGAGGTCATGATGGTCCGGCTCAAAGTCTGGTTGATGCTCTTGTTCATGAGCGACTCCAAAGGTTCGCGCCGCATGATCTTCAGGTTCTCGCGAATGCGATCGAAGATGACGATCGTATCGTTCATCGAATACCCTACCAGGGTAAGAAGGGCCGCGATCACGGTCATCGAAATCTCTTCATGGAAGATAGAGAACAGACCGATCGTGATCAATGTATCGTGAAACACCGCGATCACCGCGCCCAGTCCGTAGATCCACTCGAACCGGAAAGCAATGTATACCAGCATTCCGGCCAGGGCGTACAGGGTGGCGAGCACGGCTTTCGTACGCAGTTCCACACCCACCTTGGGACCCACCATCTGGGTTTGGATCACCTTATAGGGCGCCAGGTAGCAATCCTGTTTAAGAACATTGATTATGGCAGAAGTCACGCCGGGCACCGAGGACAATTGATTGAAGTCGGTGATCATTCCCGAACGCGGCGGCGTATCGCGGAAATTCAGCATATCCGCTGCCAGTTTCTGCAACTGCGGCTCGCTCATCGGAACGCCCGCGCGCGCCAGCGGTTCGCGCAGCCGGTCGATCAATTGCTGCTGGCTGGCGCCGTTGAAATCCAGCTTTCCGCTCGCCGGTTGGCCGAAGGCGGACGCGAGGACTTCTTCCATCGCTTGACGATTGGCCACCAATTGTTTCTCTTCAGCCAATTCGGTCCCAATCTCCACTTCGTTCTTGGCCGAGGGGTCCGTGAAGCTCTGCACGGTGACTTCGCCCTTGATCTTTCCCGACTTGGCAAAAGCCTGGCGGATCTTATCCAACGGGGGATTCTCCGCGAACTTGACCGTCATCAGGGCGCCGCCCTTGAAGTCGATGCCGAATTTGAGCCCACCCTGCATGAGGATGCTCGCGAACCCGGCTACCGTCAATACCAGCGAGGCAATGATGAAGGGCCACTTCTTGCCTAGAAAATCAAAATTCGTGCTCTTAAATAATTCCATCGAACCTTGCCGTGCTGGTGTTTCCCATAACGTTGGACACCAGCCCTTTACGTTTTGTTCCCGAACCCGTTTTCAGACTGAGAAAGACCGGTTTCAGATGCTCAGCTCCGTAAGCTGGCGACGACCGGAGAGCTCGTAATCGAAGATCGTCTTCGAAACGAACACCGCGGTGAAAATGTTTGCGATCAAACCGATTGTTAATGTTACCGCAAATCCACGAACCGGTCCTTCGCCAAACAGGAAAAGGAACGCGCAGGACACGACCGTGGTCACGTGGGTGTCCACGATGGTCCACCACGCCTTTCCAAACCCTGCATCGACAGCCGCAATCACGCTCTTACCGCTGCGCAATTCCTCGCGGATACGCTCAAAAATCAGCACGTTCGAATCCACCGCCATACCGATGGTCAGAATGATTCCCGCAATTCCGGGCAGCGTCAACACCGCGTGGAAGTAGGAGACCGCAGCCAGCAGAAGCACCGTATTCAGAATCAACGCCAGCACGGCGTTCAAACCGGAACGTTTGTAGTAGATCAACATCACGGCGACCAC
>JAOAPT010000372.1 GCA_025463045.1 Candidatus Solibacter sp. | reverse complement strand
GCGACTGCATCTTCCGCGACAACCGCACGCAAGTCACCGGCGCGGCGTTCGACCTGCTGCACGGCAGCCGCGCCACGCTCGACAACTGCCTGTTCGTCGGCAACGTCGCTAATCTAGGTGTGGACTATGTCGGCCTGCTGACCGGCGGCGAGTATCACCCGGAACACGGCTCGGGTGCGATGACGGTGTTCGAGGGCTCCCGCGCAGAGGTCAGCCGCTGCACCTTCACCGGGAACTGGGCCGGCGTCGACGACAACGGCGCCGGCAGCACTTACGTGAAGTCGATCTTCTGGAACAACACGTTGAAGGGGGGGATCTCGACCGGGCCCCGCTACGAGATCGACATCACCAGCGGCGGTGGCGTACGGGAATCTTTCATCCACGGCGAGACGAACGACCTGCGGGGGACGATCGATCGAGCGGTGAACACCTTTGATCCGCCGGATCCGCGCTTCGACGCGCAGTTCGTGCCGCAGGCGCCAGAGTACGCGGCGGTGGGCTACCGGCCGGCGACCGCGGCATCGCGCGGCCGCACCAACCGGTAGCCGATCGAGACTACTGTTTGCGGACGTCGATTCGCGAATGCCGGCGGATCAGTCTTGTGATCGCGTGACAAGCCGGGCAAGCCTTCTTTGAACAGTAAGGGCCTGATGCAGAAGACCTTTGCCCGACCTTACAAGCGAATGTCATAAGCATTTTTCTGGTATTATCTTCGAACTATGAGGGTATTGACGTTTCGCGTGCTCTTCTGTCTGCTGTTGGCGCTCGCTGTCTTTGCCCTCGGCCAGGAACTCACTTCCACGGCCATCCCGTTGCGCATCCTGGTGCTGAATTCAGCCGAGGAGGCCGCTCGCGTGCGAGTAGAACTGGAGAAAGGCGCCGATTTCGCCGTGCTCGCTCGCGAGAAATCCGTGGATGCTACATCGCTCGACGGCGGCCTTCTTGGCAAAGTCGATCCCGCCACGCTGCGTGAAGAGCTCCGAACCGCCGTGCGAGGTCTCGCCCCCAGCCAGCTTTCGCCGGTGTTCCGGATGCCTTCCGGTTTTGCCATCGTCAAGGTGCTGGCGCCCGGCGAATTCGCCGGAATCGCGGAGTCACAGCGCGCCCGTCAGGCCGCCCTTCGCGCCGAAAGCAACATCCGCTTTACCACGAACCTGGTCGGGTTCACGGAAGCGGCGGCAGCTCTGGCCAACTTTGCCAAACCTGCCAATTGGAATACCGATCTCAAGCAATCCTGCGCCATGCGGCAGCAATCTTTGGCGGATTTGAAGGCCCGCGCAAAGAAGCTGGCAGCAGCCCCCGATGACCCTGGCCACTCGCCTACGGATGCCGTGGCGTCGCGGCTGGGCGTGGCACAGGTATTTGCCTATTCCGGAGAAATGGATCAGGCGATCGTCCAACTAGAAATGGCCCTCCGCACGGCCTCCGCCAGGGCGCCGAAGCTTTTGCCCGAGGTAGAAGAGATGGTGGGGGCAGCGTACCTTCATCGGGCCGGAGCGGTCAACGGCTTATACCAACGCCATCCCGGGGAGATCTGCATCTTTCCGATTCGTCCCGAACTCAAATACCCCAAGGGTGAGGATTCGCAAAAAGCCGCCCAGCACTTCCTCGCGTCGCTCAAGTTGCGGCGCGCCGATATCGAGACCAAGTGGCTGTTGAACCTTGCTTATATGACGCTGGGCAAATATCCGGCCGGCGTACCCAAAGAGCATCTGTTGGCGCCTTCGCACTTTGCATCCGCCGAAGACATCGGCCGCTTTACCGACGCGGCGCCGCGTGTGGGATTCGACGCAATCCTCTCGCAAGTGGGCGGCCTGATTGTCGACGACTTCGATAACGATGGCCTCTTCGATATCGTCACCTCAAACTGGGACTTTTGCGCGCCCATGCAATTCTTCCACAACAACGGGGATGGCACGTTCACCGACCGCGGCGCCGCTTCGGGCCTGTCCACCCAGACCGGTGGGGCCAACATTCTCCAGACCGATTACAACAATGACGGCTGCCTGGACATCCTCGTCCTGCGCGGCGGCTGGGAAACCGAACAGCGGAAGTCCCTGCTGCGCAACAATTGCAACGGCACCTTCACCGATGTCACAGTGGAAGCCGGTCTGGCCGAGCCAACCCAAACGGAAACTGCCGTATGGCTGGATATCAATAACGATGGATTCATCGATCTCTACGTAGGCAACGAAACCGGGCCGAATCAGCTTTTTCTGAACAACGGCAACGGCACATTCAAGGACATTTCGAAGGCCTCGCGGACGGATCTCTCGGCGCTGAGCAAGGCGGTGGTGACGGCCGATTATGACCATGACGGCTATGCCGACCTGTTCGTGTCCAACTTTCGCGGGGACAGCGTGCTGCTTCACAATAACCACGACGGCACGTTCACCGACGTCGCGCCTCAGGCCGGTGTCCTGGCCTCAGGCCACGGATTCGGCGCCTGGTTTTTTGACTACGACAACGACGGCTGGCCCGATCTTATGGCGAGCAGCTACGCGATGTCCGTGGAGGAGACCATGCGGACCTACCTGGGGATGCCCCACAATTCTCCCACCATGAAACTCTACCGCAATCTCGGCAACGGCGCCTTTCGCGACGTAACTGAGGAAACCGGGCTGAACAAAGTCTTCATGCCGATGGGCGCCAATTTCGGCGATGTGGATAACGACGGATATCCGGACATCCGTTTTGGAACCGGAGAACTATCCTTCGCCTCTCTGCTGCCCAATGTACTGCTGCACAACAAAGGGGGAAAGACGTTCGTGGACATCAGTGCCTCCTCCGGCACGGGCGAGTTGCACAAAGGGCACGGCGTGGCATTCGCGGACATGGACAATGACGGAGACGAAGATCTGTTGGAAGTGGTCGGTGGGGGAGTTCCGGGCGACCTCCATGCGTTCCGACTTTTCGAAAACCCGGGACACGGCAACGATTGGATCAGCGTGAAGCTGGTAGGGGTCAAGGCGAACCGCGCGGCCATCGGCGCCAGGATCAAAGTGACGGTAAAAAACGGAACGGAGACGCGAGCGGTCTTTCGCACCGTGGGAAGCGGCGGGTCGTTCGGCGCCTCCCCTCTGGAGCAGCACCTGGGGTTGGGCAAATCGGCGGAGATCGTGGGCCTGGAGATTCAGTGGCCCGGAGATGCACAGCCGCAGCGGTTTGCGTCCGTGCCCAAAAACCGGGCGATCGAAATCAAGCAAGCCGCCACTGAATACCGTGTGATCGAACGGCCCCGGTACCAGTTGGGAGGCAAGAATGGCCGCTAGGTCAATCGCCTGGTTGTCGCTCGTATCCGCGGCGGGTCTGGCTGCCGCCACACGTTATCCGGCCACCGGAATTGTTTTGGAAGTGGACCGTGCGAACCGCAGTTTCGTCGCCTCCTGTGCGGCCATTCCCGGGTACATGGAAGCGATGGCGATGCCGTATTCCGTTCGAGACAGCCGTGAGCTGGCCGATCTGAAACCGGGCGCCTATGTGGACTTCACACTGGTGGTGGAGAAGAAGCGCTCGTATGCCGAAGGCGTCAGCATTCATCAATACGAAGCCTCCGAGCGGGAGCCGCTGATTGCGCGCCGTCTGAGGCTCCTGCAAGCTCCTCGCCCCACCGTGCAACCGGGTGAAGCCGTGCCCGACTTCACCTTGACGGACCAGGCAGGACGCCCCGTCGCCCTCGCGCAATTGGCTGGGAAAGTGGTGGCCGTGACCTTCATCTATACCAGTTGCCCGTTGCCCGACTACTGCTTCCGGCTCAACAACAACTTCGGTCAGCTGAATCAGCGCTTCGCCGGCCGCATGGGCCGCGACCTGGTGCTACTCAGCATCAGCTTCGATCCCGTACACGACCAGCCCGATGTACTGGCGAAATATGCGTCTACCTGGAAGGCCGATCCGGAATCGTGGCACTTTCTGACCGGGCCGCTCGACGTAGTGAAGACGGTTACGCGCCAGTTCGGAATGAATTTCTGGCCCGACGACGTCTACATCACGCACACGCTGCAAACCCTGGTAATCGATCGCCGGGGCCGGCTGGCATCCCGTTTCGAGGGCAATCAATTCACCGCGCGGCAATTGGGAGACTATGTGGAAACCCTGATGGTGGGTAAATAGAGCCGGAGCGGAACGAATTGATGAGACTCCGGTTCCCGCGCAAGACCTTACTAATCTTCGGAGCGAGTTTGTTGCTGGTTTCCGCGCCGTTGCCTTTCTACAGCCAGCAGGCCGCCAGACCGCAGCCCCGCCCGACCGCCGGGGTGCAGTTCAACAAAATTGCGGAGTCGGGCATCACCTTTCGCCACCAGAGCGGGGCTTCGGCCGAGAAGCATATGTTCGAGACCTTCGGCTCCGGCGTGGGCGTGATCGATTTCGACAACGACGGCCTGCCCGACCTGTTCTTCGCCAACGGAGCCGACCTGGCCCACGGCAAGCCATCGCCCGGCAACGCGCTCTATCGTAATCTGGGAAACGGAAAATTCGAGGATGTAACGGCCAAAGCAGGAGTAGCGGGCAATGGCATGTTCGCTACCGGCGTGACCGTAGGCGACTATGATAACGACGGCCATCTGGATATCTACGTCACGGGTTACGGCGGTAACCAGCTCTTTCGTAACAATGGGGACGGGACTTTCAGTGAGGTAACGGCCAAGGCTGGAGTGGGCGGTAGCGCGTGGAGCAGCAGCGCCGCCTGGGTGGACTATGATCGCGACGGCTACCTGGATCTGTTCGTGGGCCGCTACGTGGATTCCGACCTGCGCAAGCCGCCGTACTGCGGATATCAAAAGCCGGGCTACCGCATGTATTGCGAACCGCAGTTGTTCGACGGGACGCCGGCGCTGCTGTACCACAACAATGGGGATGGCACGTTCACCGAGGTTTCCCGGAAAGCCGGCGTGGCGAATCCGGCGGGAAAAAGTTTGGGAGTGGCCATCGGCGATATCGATGGCGATGGATGGCCCGATATCTTCGTGGCCAACGATGGTGTCCGCAATTTTCTCTACCGAAACAAAGGCGACGGTACCTTTGACGACATTACCTACGGCGCCGGAGTAGGTTTCGACATGAACGGCAAGGCTCTGGCAGGCATGGGTGCGGAGATCGCGGATCTCGATGGCGATGGCCTGCCGGACATCTTCTTTACGGCCTTCTCAGACCAGTACAACCCGATCTACCGAAACCTCGGAAAGCTGCTTTTTGAAGACGCCACTTTCAAAGCCGGATTACCCACCAGCGTGAAGACACTCGGCTTCGGCGCCAAGGTCTTCGACTTCGATAACGACGGTTACCCGGACATCTGGGTCACCAACGGACACGTCATCGATAATGTGAAACTCTACGACCCGCAGCTTTCTTACCGTCAGGCCGACCTGCTTTACCGCAACCTTGGCA
>JAOAPT010000320.1 GCA_025463045.1 Candidatus Solibacter sp. | reverse complement strand
ACGACAGCACCTCTTTCAGCAGCTTGCCGACTATTTTCGATCGCCTCTCCGCGGCGGGCGTGAGCCACCGTTACTACTTCAATAACTTGGCGTATCTCCTTCTTTGGGGCTTCAAGTATCTCTCCTCCAGCAGCCCCTTTTCGGCGTTCCTGGACGCCGCGGCCGGCGGCGCCTTGCCTGCGGTGTCGTATGTGGATCCGGTCTTCACCATCACCGATGACGGTACGGGCAATGACGACCATCCCCACGCCGATATTCGAAATGGCGACGTGTTTCTGGCCGCCGTCTTCCATGCTCTGTCCAGTGGGCCCGCTTGGCGGAACACCGTCCTGGTGATCACCTTCGACGAGTGGGGCGGTTTCTTTGAGCATGTGACTCCTCCGCGCGTGGCCGCGGCGAACCAGTTCGACCTGGATCAGGTGAATGGGCAAGTGCTGCTGGGCTTCCGGGTTCCCACGCTGATCGTGTCGCCCTTCACCCGCAGCCGGACACGCGGCTTGGGCCGGACGCCGGCGGTGAACCACGCTTTGTTCGATCACACTTCGATTTTGAAGCTGATTGAATGGCGCTGGGGGCTCCCTCCGCTCACTGCCCGCGACGCCTCCCCGCAAATCGGGAATCTGGCGGAGGCGATGGATTTCCGGTATTCGGATAGCCGCCTGCCCGCCCTGCCCAATCCGCTGCCACCGGTGAACGCCCCTGGTTGTTTTCAGCCCGAAATCGGCGGTTCGTTCTCGGAGCCACAAAAAAGCCCGTGGCGCGCGTTGGCGCGTGCACCGGGAGCAGAGGAGTGGATGCGCCTGGCTGGGCTTCCTCGTACCCCTGCCAAATAAACATGCCAAATAAACACGCCAAATAAAAGTGATGAAAGCGCAACGCGCTGGCCCACTATCCCGCTACTGGAAACTCACCAGCCGCACATCGGCGATCAGGTAGAATCCCAGCCCCATATCGAGCGAGGGTGCCGTAAACGACGTGAACTGATCCGGCGAAGGCACCGTCGCGAACACCAGCACGCCGGTTTTGGGGCTGCTTCCCTGCTTAGCCCCCAGTTTCACCAGTTCGCCGGCGGGCACCGTGAAGCCAGAGGGACCGATCTGCGCCTGGCACACGAATAGGGCCGAATTTCCAGATTGATTGGGATCATAGGACAGACCGAGGATGATCGCACGCTGGGTAGCCGAATTTCCACCGCTCCAGTTGATGGCAAGATTCTGCGAGGTATTGACGGTGGAGATCTGATCGCGATTCGTCCATGTGGCGGGCAGAGCGACGTTCAGGTTGAACGAAAACGCTCCCACGTCCTTGCCGCCGCCGGCCGACACGGTATAGCCCCCCGGGGAAAGGTACGGCGTAGTTCCGGCCGGCACGAATCCCGCCAGCGCGCCAGTGGCAGCGAACGCGGAAAAGTAGGGAGACGTCTTGGCAGTGGAGTCCTGATAGCTCATAGTCTGAGTTCCATTCGGACCCTTGATGGTGATGGACGCGCCGGCATCCAGAGGCACTCCACCCGTACCGGAAGGAAGCTGTCCACCCAACAAACCACTAAGACTGCTCAAATCGGCGTAAGACGAGCAGCTATTCAATGGCGGCAGTGACGTGAAGAGGCTGAATCCCAGAGGTCCGTTGGCCGGTAATTGCTGGAATAAGCCTAAGCCGGCTTCGAGGGACCCATTCCCCAGGGTACCGGTGGAATCGCTGAGAGTGAACTTGGTCAAGACGATGGTTCCGGCCTTGCCGCCGTTCGTCGAGAACGAACTAAAAGGATTGTCGTCGACGCACGGCTTCCCCGGCGGGCCGATGGCCATAGTGACCGAGTTGCTATAGATTCCCGCGACCGACACCTGGACGGGCACGAAGCAGCCTTGTGGAGCGCTCTGCGGAACCACAAAATTGATCTGATCGATTCCGGCGAAGAAGGGAGCGCGCCCGCTGTATACGACCTGCGCGGAGACGCCGCCGACAAAGACCTGCGCCGTGGGTAAGATGGGTAGCGCAGTCGTAATCGCCTGGCTATCCAGGGTGCCGGGTGGGAGCGCGCCCAGGCCCGTGCCCAACAGGATGGCGGTCTGTCCCGGCGCCGCGGTTGTGCTGGTCGTATTAAGTGGTACCTGCCCGGAAACGAAGTTTTGTATGATTCCGGGACCCTTGCCGCCCGATACGGCGAAAATTCCTATGCTGTGTGCCACCACGGTTATGGTCACTGAATTACTGGTCAGGCCGTTATACGTCACCGTGACCTGAGCGGTCCCGGGCGGAACCGTGGACGGCATGATGCCATTGACCTGGAACTGGGCCACAAACTGCGGAATGGCCGCATAGGAAACCCCTCCCTGAGTCACAGTGATGCTTACGTTGGCGAGCGAGTCTCCCAGCGGGTATGCAGACGCCGTAACACCTGGGTTGGCCGGGCCCAGGTTGGTACCGAAGATGGAGAAGAACGAGCCCTGCGCGATTTCGCCACCCGGTAAGGATGCTGGGATGAAGCTGGCGGCATTGACCACGCCGCCTTGGCTGATAACCGGTCCGTTTGGAGCGTTCGTAAGTCCCGCGGCCTGATTCACGGTGTAAGTCAAGATCTTCGCTGGATTGGTGCCGGTGATGGTCAATGGCAAGTTGCGCGCACTGGTGCCGGGGTTGCCAATCACAAAGTAAGTGAAGGTTTTGTCTCCAGTCCCGCTAAATGTCTTGGCGGAAGTGATTTGTACGTCGGCCGTGGAGGGCACCGAGAACGAACACACGCCGCTACCGCCGACGGTAACGGTCGCCTGGCCAGAGCCTCCAAGGCCGGGTATCGGTGTACTGTTGCTCGTCGCGGTCAGCAAGTAGGTACATCCGGCAGTACCGGCGAGCTGCACGATGGTGACCGACTTATCGGCAAC
This sequence comes from Candidatus Solibacter sp., assembly GCA_025463045.1. Classification (GTDB taxonomy): domain Bacteria; phylum Acidobacteriota; class Terriglobia; order Bryobacterales; family Bryobacteraceae; genus Solibacter. The sequence goes on along the minus strand of JAOAPT010000320.1, from coordinate 3,832 downwards.
CTTCAAGGTGGTTTGCCGCTGCGGACCGGTATTGGCATCGATCGTGAAGGACCAGCTCCCCGATCCTATGGTAGGCGCGGCTGTCGTGGGAGTGGCGTGAATCCAGTTGTCGGGTGAAGAGGTGGCCCAAAAACAGTTGGCTGCGGGAGTCTTATCCGCGGTGACGAGGCCGCCGAGTATAGCTGGGTTTACGCCGGCTGCAGGGAAGTTGGGCTGGGACAGGCCGGTGACGCCGTAGGAGCACGAGGGGTTCGAGGTGGCGCCGCCTCCACCGCCCGAAGAGGACGAAGCCGTGGCGCTGGTGAACTCGACCCGCAGGCCGGTAGCATTGACGCAGCCGCCGCAATCGGCATTGTTCACAACGAAGTCCAGGTTGTTGGTGCCGGCCACGAACCCGGAGCTGATCGTAAATGGAGTCCACGCGTTGAACCCGTTCGCACCAACCGTCGCTCCCACTTGGGTACCGTTCAGCCTAATCGCACCGCCATTGTCAGACGAATACCGCCCCGAGATCGCCGCGGTAGCGGGATTCAATCCGGTGAGGTCGAAGGTCGTGCGATAGGTGTAATTCCCGACGCTGTTGCCGTTAACGGCATCCGGGCGCGGCGCGATCCATTTCGAAAGCAGGCTGCTGGAGTTCGGAACCCAGCCGCCGAAAGTGGAACTCGCAGCGAACGCGTTGGCGCCGGCAAAAGAGGGATCGGCGCTGGCGATCAACTTGTAGTGGCTGTCGACGCCTCCATCGCTCAGCAGCACTCCACTCGAAGGCGAGCTCGAATTGAAGCCGGACTGCACGCCTGTGTTGTAGAGTGTGAATCCGCTGGAACTGCCGCCTCCGGAGTTTGCACAGGGGGTAGAGCCGGGGACGGTGGGGAACACGCGCACATTGTCCAACGCCGGTCCATAGTTGCCATTAGGGTCGCTGTCGAGGCTGATCAGAGACAGGCTGATACGAGAGAAGGTGGGAGTAAAGTTAAAGGACTTGCACTGCCAACCCATGCTCGTGGCGTTGGTGCGGCCACCATTCGGACCGCTGACGCTCGTGTCGAAAGAAAACGTGTTGTCGTAATAAGTTTGACCTCCTCCCAACGAGGCGTCCTGGACCAAAGCTTCCACTTTCTTGATATTGGCTCCTCCGCCGAAGTTTCCCGCGAGGTCGAACGCGACTGTGTATTGCTGTCCCACTTGGGCGGTAAACGTCTGAGCGATGCCTCCCGGCTTATTTCCATCCATGTCCAGCGAGTAACTCCCTTCCGATGGCAGCCAGATGTCTTTCCTATCCGGCCCGACGTAGTCGATATTGCCGAGGGTGATCGTCCAACACGGTAGGAAGGTTCCGATTTGATTGTAGGATGTCGAGCCTGCCGGCAGCTCGAAGCCTCCATTTCCGATGACATTGTTGCCTGTGAACGCCGAGGCAGGACAACTGGCCGTACCGCCGGTAGACTTGGTTCCGCTCACCGTGCCCGTTGTACTTGTGGTCGCGGTGCCTCCCGGATCTACGGTCCCGCTGGTGCGCGTCCATGTGCCGGTGAAGGTGTTGCCGTCCGGCGACGTAAAGGTTATGGTGCCCGTGCCCGAGTTGCTGGTCCAGGTCCCGGTAAAAGTAATGACGACAGTCACCGACACTGTGCCGGTGAGAGTACCGCCGTTAGGTAATGTCCCGGTGAGGCTGGTCCCATTCTGAGTGAGAGTCACGGTTCCCGAACTGGACGGCCCGAACGTGCAGATATAAGTCCCGCCCAAGGTGGGCCCTCCGCTTCCGCTCGAAATCGTGAATGGAATCGTTCTGAACGCTTGGCCATCCACGTAAATGGTGAGGGTCCACGGACCAGCACCTGCCGGATTAGGGATAAAGCTGGGACAGAACGCATAGTTCGACCCGGACGAAAACTGCGAATAGGGACCGGCATCGAGGTTGGGCTGGAGGGTTCCGTTGAACGCAAAGCGGGCCAGCACAGTGTTCTGAGCGCCGAGCCCGGCGAGCATGAACCACACCGTGACCACGGGATCGGTAGCGAAAAAAGTAGCCGAAGCGGGATGGGTCGTCACGCAGCTGTTGCCGACGATACCGCTTTCGGTGAATACAGGGCCGTCGGCCAGCGTCACGCCGCCAGCCACAGGGGGAGGCGGCGGAACGGTCGCGGAGTTGAGCTGGTCCTCGAGGGAGAAGTATGTGCTGGCGCCAGGCGCAAGGCCGCCAGTGAAGTTTATTGTGCCCGTGTCGTTCTTGACGGTCTTGGTGCTGATGCTCGAAAACGTAGTCATCGGGCCGGCGTAATCGCCTGGGTCGGTTCGGTAATAGGTTCCCGAGCAATAGGAACTGCCTTCCGATTGCGGGCGGCCGGGCGGCGGCGAAAACGGCAGGAATGGGCTGGTGCAGATCCCGTCCCCGTCGAAATCGAATATTCCCAGGCCCTGCTTGCCTACGCCGCTCAGCGTCAAGCTGGTTTGGATTTTGCCGGAATTGTTGATAACGCCCACCAACGTATCTTCGTCGCTATCGTAGGGACCTACGCTGGTGTCGGCATAGACGCTGGTCGAACCGTCGGCATTAAAGATGTAGAGGACCGCGCAACTATTGGATGCTCCGATCTTCGGGCACTGGGAGAAGGGTTTGGCGGGCTGAGCAAGAACCGGCTGGGAGGAGAGCAGGGCTGCCACCAGGAAGGCCAATGCCCACAATGAACTCGCGCTTAAATTGCGATTAGCGCGTTTGATGCAAAACCTCCTGCATCTCAACTTCGTCGATCCGTCTGGTTCCCGGCGCGGCACCCGGGCGACACTATTCTCGGATCATTCGATGCAAAAAAAGCAACACAAGTCTACAACGACACCGCAGGGCTTTCAAGGCATAACAAGAGGATGTGTACCGATTCGCGAATTCAGTGGCGAGATGGCGGACGTCCAGGACCCTGGCAAGGTCATCGACTTCACACCGACCAGAGAACGTTCGACGCCGCCCCCGGCTTCCATTGCGGTGATGGGGTCATTTCGCGTCCGGGCAGGCCCTTAGCCGGACGCGCCCGGACGGCGGCAATGCGCTGGCGACGACCCTTGCGCAGCCCGTGGCGCCGGCTGAAGTCGAGGAAGAGCGCGACGAGGAGGAATTCGGGAGCGACGGTTCGCACAGCGGTTCGAGGTGGATGCGATGACACTTGGAAGAGATTCGCAAGCGGTCGGCTCGCGTCGCGGCATTACAGCACAACCTGGATCGCATGTTCGCATTGATCGATGCCCGGGTAGCCCGGAATGCCTCCGGCTGCTCGCGCGCCCCGCGCGCATCGGGCGGATATCGGAAACGTTCCTGGAGTGGTGCGGGACTGAGTTCATGTGCGTGAAGGGTCACGGCTTGCTGCACGTCCCCGATATTCCGACGGTTTCATTCCGCACGCAGAGATGGATGCATCTGGACCGTTCGTGGAGCGGGTTGTTTTTGTAAACGGGAATGGGGCGACGGCCATGGGAAACGGTCTACCTGATCGCGACGGGTTGAGCTAGTCCTTCCCCAGCATTCCGGTGGATGCGGCGGCGCCCGCGTGTTCGTAGTCTGCTGCCCGAGCCTCCACCAATGCGAACATGCGATCCAGCTTGCGCTGTAATGCCGCGACGCGAGCCGGCCGCTTGCGAATCTCGACGTCCTCGGCGACCAGCATCTTGAGTTCCGAGAGTTCGGCATTGGTGAGCAAACGAGACCGCGTTGAAGTGCGATCACCAGGCTCTTCGATCTTCCAGTGCCACGGCCCGGCGCCCGAAGACCTCTACGAATATCTGCCGTTGATCGCAGAGGCCTTCGGCTGAAGCGGTTTATCTTGTGAATGTCGGCGGAAAG
>JAOAPT010000299.1 GCA_025463045.1 Candidatus Solibacter sp. | reverse complement strand
TTTCACATGGCGATCACAAGCGACCTCGCCAAATTGAAAGAGGTCTTCCCGTACGCGGGAGTCCCGGCCGGAGTAGCTCTCGAGAACGGACGCGAGAAGGCGCCGCTCACCAAATTCGATGGCGACGAACCGGCCCCCACTCTCAAGCAACTAGGCCTTGCGATCCAGAAGTAATAATGCTTGACGTGACGCGGCTGCTGGCATAGAATTCGTTCCGGAAAACACGGAGGACACATGCGTCTGGCAGCGCTATTTATCGCTTTCGCCCTGACCGCTTCCGGCCAGCGGCACAAGATCGACGAGGTCAACTCCGAGAAGCCCGAAGGTAAACTGCTCCAGCAGATCATGCAGGAGAACGACGCGGCGAAGAAGGCGGCGCTGCTCGATCAGTTCGCGGGCGAATATCCCAAGCACGAGGCCGCGCCCTGGGTGCTCGAACAACTGCAGGCGATCCACGTCAAGAACAACGACGCCGAGAAGACCATCGCCGCCGGCGACAAATTGCTCGCCCTCGATCCGGACGATCCGGAAGCCGCCGTGCAATGCCTGAAGGCCGCCGAAAGCAGAAAGGATGCCGCCGCGATCAAGCGATATTCCGGGATGGCCTCCGCTGCCGCGCGCAAGCTCGCCGCCACGCCGGAGCCGAAGGACGAGACCGAAGCCGCCTCCTGGAAATCGCAGATGGCCTACGCGAAGGGCGTCGACCAGTACGCCGAGTACGCGCTCTACCGCGCAGCGGTGGAATCGCGCGACCCGAAGGTGACGATCGATCTGAGCGAGGCGCTGCGCCAGCGGAGTCCCTCGGGAGAGTACGCGGCCAAAGTCGCGCAGCCGCTGTTCGTCGCTTATCGTTTGGCCGGCGACCAGCCCCACGCGCTGGCGCTCGCCGAGACGGTCGTCGCCACGGACCAGAGCAGCGAGGATATGCTGCTCGTGCTGGTGGATGGCTACATGCAGCAGAAGAAGGAGCCGGAGAAGGTGCATACGTACTCCGCGGCGATCGTCCAGTTGATGGCGAAGAAGCCCAAGCCCGAAGGGGTGGCGGACGCCGACTGGAACGCGCACAAGAACCAGATCACCGGCCTGGCGCACTACTTGAACGGCAAGGCATATCACAACGAAAATGCGTTCGCCAAAGCCGATGTCGAGTTGCGCGCCGCGCTGCCGCTGGTCGAAAGCAACGCGGCGATCAAGCCCGAGGTGCTGTATATGCTGGCGCTCTCCGATTTCAAGATCCAGAAGGTGCAGGAGGCGGCCAACTATTTCCGCGCGTGCGCCGCCATTAAAAGTCCCTACCAGCAGCTCGCCACAACGAATCTGGCGCGACTGAAAACACAATACACTGGGATTAAGTGAACCTATTCATACCGAACCTGGGATCGACTTCCCTCAAGTACCAGATTTTGGAGATGCCGTCGGAGACGGTGATTGGCAAAGGCCGGCTGGAGCGCGTCAGCAACTACCGCGAAGCGATCGCGCAGATCTCGACCGGAGGCACGCCGATCGACGGCATTGCGTTGAAGGCGGTGCATGCCGGACCGGCGTATCGCGGCACGTTCGTGGTGGACGAGAACGTGATCGCCGCAATGCGCCAGTTCCTGCCCGCAGCACCCGCGCACAACGCGATCTACCTTACCGCGATCGACGCCTTTCAGCAGGCGATGCCCGGCGTACCGATCGTCTGCGCGTTCGAGCCGGAGTTTCACGCCACGATGCCCACGCACGCGCGCCTCTACGGCGTGCCAGGGCAGTGGCGCGACGAAGGCGTGGTCAAGTATGGATTCCATGGCGCGTCACACCAGTTCATCGCCGAGCGGGTCGCTGAAATGCTCGGACGGAATGGGAAATTGGTGAGCTGCCATCTGGGCGGGAGTTCGTCGATGTGCGCGATCGATGGCGGGCGTTCGGTGGACACGACGATGGGCTTCTCGCCACAATCGGGTCTGGAGAATGCGACGCGCCACGGGGATCTCGATGTCTTCGCCGTGCTGTATATGATGGAGCGTCACGGCTGGAGTACTGAGGAAGTGCGCGTGCAGCTCGCCAAAGGCGGGGGGCTTGCGGGACTCTCGGGCGTTGCGGGCGGCGACGTGCGCGATCTGGAGGCGGCGGGGACGGAGAACGCTGCGCTCGCGCTCGATGTTTTCGTGTACGAAGTGAAGAAGACGATCGGCGCGTTCGCCGCGGCGATGGGCGGACTCGACGCGATTGCGTTCACCGGTGGGATCGGAGAGAATTCCGCGGGACTGAGGGAGAGGTGCTGCGCGGGGCTCGAATTTCTGGGAATTCGGTTGGACGCGGAGCGGAACGCGGCGGCGGGAGATCGGCTCGTGTCGAGCGAGGGCGCGAAGGTGACGGTGCTCGCGCTGAGTACGAACGAAGAGTTGATCGTCGCGCGACGCGCGTATTGCTGCTTGACGGCGGCGCAGCAACGCGCGAAGTTGACAGACGACGAAGAGCGATCGTCTGTCCCACGACGCAAAAAGGGCGCTACCCGGGGGTAGCGCCCTTCGCACTTCGTTGTGATTTCGGACTAGCCGTCGCGGCGCTTCAGCGTCGGACGCTCGTCCTGATCGGTCTTGGGCTTGGTGCCGTCTTCGTTCTCATCCACCGGACCCGTGCCGCTGCCGGGCGCGCGCCGCAGACGCGGACGGTTCGAATCCTTCTCCACATCCACCTTGCGGCGGTTGTGCAGCATCGCGAGCCGGCCCTTCACATCGTTGAACTCGCTGGTGTTGACCACGTATTCCGGCTTGGCCACCAGGATCTTCTGTATCTCGTTCTGCGCGTTCTTGATGCGATTGTCGGTCGGAGGATGGCTGGAGAAAATCTTCGCGAGCGTGCCCGGCTTCTTCTTTTCCAACGACTGAATCTTTTCGAAGAAGTCGACGAACGCGGTCGGATCGTAGCCCGACTTATAAAGATACTGCAAGCCCAGGTAGTCGGCCTCGGATTCCATCGACTGGGAGAATTTCAGGAAGCCCAGTGGAATCGCCAGACCGGCGCCCTGCCGGATCGCGTATCCCGTCCAGCCGCCCATGAAGATCAGCGGGATGGTCGCCAGGTTCACGATCTCGCCCTTGGTCGCCTGCTTCGTGCCGTGGCGCGCCGCGACGTGTGCGATTTCGTGAGCCATGACGCCGGCCAGCTCGGCTTCGGATTCCGCCTTCAGCATCAGGCCCGAGTTCACGAAGAAGAATCCGCCCGGCAAGGCGAACGCGTTCACTTCCTCCGAATCCAGCACCTTAATGGTGAACGGAACCTTCGCGTCCGAGTTGCGGACGAGGTTCTGGCCCACGCGGTTGACGTATTCGGCGATGATCGGGTCGTCGATGATCTTGGCCTGGCGCTCCACTTCCTGCGCCAACTGCTTGCCAAGCGCGATCTCCTTCTCGAGAGAGTAGAAGTTCACGCCCTTACCGACGTCACGGTTGCCGATCTCTTCCGGATCTTTCTTCTTCTTGTCGCCGGCGAAAACACCCGCAGAGAAAAGACTGAGGGACGCCAGGATTGCCACGGGGGCTGTGAAGCGAAGTTTCATGTCCGCCAACTCCTGATGGTTCCACTATACGCCCAATCGCACCGTTCCGGCGTACAGTCCTGTGTGTTAAACGCGCGGTGAGCCGTCCAGGTTACGTGAATCGCGCTTCAGTACCAGCCGAGGCTGACGACTTTGCCAGTGGCGTCGACCAGGACATCCAGGCGGCGGTTCGTGTAGGAGTAGAACATGCGTCCCTGCTTGGCGTCGGCGGAGGTGAACGGCCCCGCCCAGAGGCGGCGGCAATCCTGCCAGGTCAGGTGCGGTGGATAAACGAATACTGTGCGCAGTGTCCCGGATTCGCGGTCGAAATCCAGTTCCAGGTCTTTATAGCGGCCCGTCGGATCGGCAAACGCGTAGATCGTGCCGTTCACCGACCGTTTTTCGTCGTAGGCCGGACGTTGGCGTTTGGCATGGCCGAGAAGATTGCGCGCGTCGGCTTCCTTCCAGTGTCCGATCTGTTTCTGGCAGTACAGCGCAATTTCGCGTTCCAGCTCGGGTGGCATAGCGGCTTTGACCGGCACTGGCGGCGGGGTGGCCGCTGGAATCCGCGGTAGCGGCTGCCGGAGAATCGGGTCTTCGACGAGTCGGGTGGGCAGCGGAGCCATCCTGGCCACGGGCGCCATCGTCTTGAATTGCGGACGCTCGACGGGCTTCGTAGATTTGGGTGGTCCGGGAAGGACAATCCGCCTCATATCAGCGGGTTCAGTCGGCCGGAGAACGGGTGGAAGAGTCGCAGTCAGCTTGACCGCGCCGGTTCCGCTTTCCGTCCCGCTGCCGCCTTCGGGATTGGTCGTGGCGGGATCGGAAGTCGCCGCACTCAAGATCAACTGGCCCGCCATTAGGGCCGAAGCGATGAGCCGGAACGATTTCATCATGCTGCCTCTGGATTCAAACGATCTCAAGGTAGAGGTTACAGGAGGTACCGGTGCCTTTTCTCACTGAATTTGGGCAGCAGCCGGCGGTATGTCGAAAGTTAAGGTTGGCGGAAGCGTATCGGAGTCGAACCGATCAGCGGCTTTGCGGCCGCTCAATGGTTTTGAAGACCACGCCCACCACCGGATGAAAAACGCTTCCAGGTACAGTGTATCAACGGCGTCGAGGCGCATACGGCACTCAGCTCTGTTAGCCTGTATCCACCTCGCGTATGAGAACCCTGTGAATCTTCACACTTCTCATCTCCCTGAATTCGGCCGCCTACGGGGTTGTGCTCGCCCTGGGGCCAAGCTCACAGGCAGTCACTTTTTACCGGCACGGGGAACAATACCTCGGGCCTTGGAACGGCACGCATCGCGTGGGGAAACTGCGTCTTCAACGGCGGCACTACCACGTGCACGGTTTCCGGCCCATACACCGGGATCGGCTCGGGCGGGCACCTACAGCTTGGTACTCAACCACCCGGGAAACGGTCCACCTCCGTTGTCCAGCGTCTCGCAACGGGCGGGCACGGATAACGTGTTCTTCGACTTGTCGGCGGGGAACCTCGGCTTCTCCCTGACGCCCAACAGCGGCGGATCGCCGGTCACTTTCGCAACTCTTGCCTTCAGTGCCCTCTACGACCCCGCGACAAGCACCTGCACGGGCGTAAGCGTCTGCGGAGTGGGCACGGTCGGGTCAGCGTGGGAGGCACAATCACGGGACCGATGCATGGAACCTTCGACGCCACTCCGGTGGTCACCTCGCCGGGCGGCGTTCTGAAGGCGGGAGCGTATGGCGGATCCAGTTCAATTGCGCCGGCCACGTGGATTGAGATTTACGGCACAAACCTCGCCACGAATTTGGCCAGTGGCGAGGGCCACACCTGGGGTGGCGACGATTTCAAGGGCGCTCAAGCGCCGACCTCGCTCGGAGGCACCACGGTCACGATCGGCGGCACGAGCGCGTTCGTCGATTTCGTGAGTCCGGGGCAGGTCAACGCACAGGTGCCTTCGGGCGTCGCTACCGGGTTCCAGCCGGTCGTGGTCACGACCTTCGGCGGCGCCAGCACGGCCTTCAACGCGAATGTGAAAGCGACGGAACCGGGGATTCTCGCGCCGCCCGTGTTCAAGCTAGCGGCGGGGCAGTACGTGGCCGCGCTGCTTTCCGACGGCACCACGTTCGTGCTGCCGCCCGGCACCGCCCCCGGAGTCGCTACCGCGCGCGCCAAACCCGGCGACATCATCCTCGTCTACGGGGTGGGTTTCGGACCGGTAACGCCGGATATCGCCGGGGGGCTGATCGTCCAGCAGGCCAATTCGCTGCCGAATTTCGCGGCCTCGATCGGCGGCGTGAATGCCGAGGTGAAGTTCGCCGGGCTGGTGGCCGGCTTCCTCGGGCTTTACCAGTTCAATATCGTGGTCCCTCAAGTTTCGGCGAACGACGCTTCGCCGTTCGTGTTCACACTCGGTGGAGTGGCGGGCACACAGAAATTGATTCTGCCAGTCGGCAACTGACCGCGAAACGGATTACAATCGCGAGCGAAGGAGTACTCGTGGAATCTCTCCGTATCGTTCGTCCGGCGATTGGCGCGCTCTGCGCCGCCGGAGTTATAAGTGTGTGCCTCGCCCAGGCGCCTGCCCCGCCGCAAGCCGGACGCGGTGGACGGGGCGCCGCCCCCGCCGGGCCCAACGCACCCGCGCCGCTGCCGAACGGCAAGAAGCGCATCCTGGTGATCGGCCAGACGAAGGGTTTTCAGCACGATTCCGTCCCCGTGGCGATGGCTAACATCTGGAAATGGGGCCATGACACCGGTCTGTGGGAGGCATATCTCCGCAGCGACACCGAACTGATCACCAAGAAGATTCTCGGCGGCAATGCCAAGACGCTGCCCTCGTTCGACGCGATTATTTTCGATAGCAGCACCGGCGAGCTCGATCTCACCGACGAACAGAAGGCCGACCTGCTTTCGTTCGTTCATGACGATGGCAAGGGCTTCGTCGGCGTGCACGCCGCGGCGGATAGCAACTATAAATGGAGCGAGTGGGCGCTGCTCAACGGCGGCTGGTTCGACCAGCACCCGTGGAACACCTTCGCCGCTCCGATTATCTCGGAAGACTCCGAGTTTCCCGCGACGAAGCACTTCCCGAAGGCGTTTGTGAAGCGCGACGAAATCTATCAGTTGAAGAACTGGTCGCGCGACGACGTGAACGTGCTGTTGCGGCTCGACGAGACGAAGCTCAAATACGAGGGCAACGACCGCATCCATCGGGCCGACCGCGATTTCGCCGTCGCGTTCGCCAAGATGTACGGCAATGGACGCGTGTTCTACTCGACCCTCGGGCACACCAACGAAAGCTGGGACGATCCCGACATTCAGAAGATGTACTTCGAAGCGATCCGCTGGGCGCTCGGGATGACCGAGGGCAGCACGAAGTCGCACGCGAAGCGCTAACTATAAATAACTAAGGGGCTTGTGCAATGGAACTGATTCACGGCGCGACTTTATTGCTGATGTTCACGGCCGCGGTGCTGATCGTCATCTCGCAGCGCTGGTTGGTGGACGCGCTGATCGAGGCGATCCAGAACTTCCGCGGCGGGCCTCCGACGGGCATGCATCCTTCCCCGGCGAATGACGGCGCGCTGCTGCGGAGGCGGCGGAAATCAGAATGAGGCGCGGTATCGTGGTCCTCGCTTTCGCATACATTGCTCACGCGCAGACATTCGAAGTCGCGTCGGTCAAGGTTGCCTCCTCAGGACGCTCTTCGATGACGGGCGGCGTTGGAACGTCCGACCCCGGACGCTGGTCCGTCACGAACATCGATCTGTTCAACCTGTTGGCGAATGCGTACGACCTGAAAGCGAATCAACTTGTCGCGCCCCCGTGGGCGACCGGGACACGCGTCGACATCGTTGCCAACCTGCCGAAGGGGACGACCCGGGCACAATTC